>JASJDX010000001.1 GCA_030064975.1 Pleurocapsa sp. MO_192.B19 | reverse complement strand
CCAAAACTTCGTTTGGCGGTCTTCAATTGCTGGCGGGTCTGAATCCCCCTGCAATTGTCCTTCTGCCCTCTGCCCTCTGCCTTCTGCCCTCGTTCAATAAGTTAGATATCTCGGTATAAGTGAAATTAACTGTCATTATAATAGTCTTGTTGGTTCTAGTGGTCTGTCCGCTTTGATTTGAGGGATAAATATTGATAAGTATCTCCCCCTGCTTCCTCTGCCTCCTCTGCTCCCACTGCTTGCCTCAACCCATCATTTCAAAATTGACAGAGTACTAGGCCCTAAATGTGAACTTAGTTGCTGATTGCCAAACCTGATTATAGTTACCTGGAAGCAAAATAGGATAACATTCTATGGGAATTGTTACAGCAAGAGGTTTATGCCCAAAGGCGAAATTATTGGATTAGGCAGATCGGGAATTGCCGCTGCGAGATTGCTCAACAAAGACGGTTGGCAAGTCACCCTGGTAGACTCGGCAACAGCAGCACAAATAGCATCTAGATCTAACGCTAATCAACTACAAGCAGCACAACAACAGTTAAACCAGGAAGGAGTCACTGTAAAACTCAACAGCAGTGTGACTTTAGACTCTAAAAATGCTCCAGATTCAATTGTAGTAAGCCCTGGTGTCCCCTGGGACATTGAACCATTAGAGATAGCACGCCAACAAGGTATCGAAACTATTGGCGAAGTTGAACTAGCTTGGCGTTACCTGAAAAATATTCCCTGGGTAGGTATTACTGGTACTAATGGTAAAACTACCACTACTGCCTTGATTGCAGCAATTTTTCAGGTTGCTGGTTTAAATGCTCCTGCTTGCGGCAATATTGGGAATGCGGCTTGTGAATTAGCAATTCAAAACTTCGATGCCGCTAATTCTAAAAGTTTTGATTGGATTATTGCTGAATTAAGTAGCTATCAAATTGAGTCTTCTGTTGAATTAGCACCGCAAATTGGTATTTGGACTACCTTAACTCCCGATCATCTTAATCGGCATAAAACTTTGGACAACTATTATCAAATCAAAGCTTCTCTAATCCGTCGTTGTCAACAAAAAATTGTTAATGGCGATGATCGCTATTTACAACAAGCAGGATTAGAATTAGGTCAAGATGTTATTTGGACAAGCGTTAAGGGCAAAAATAGCTTCGATGATAATCGCCGTCTAGAAGTCTATATCGAAGATGCTTGGATTGTAGCGTTTGGGGAACTTATTGCCCCCATATCTCTATTTAAAATGCCTGGAGAACATAACCTACAAAATCTTTTGGTGGCCGTGGCAACAGCTAAATTAGCAGGAATCGACAAGAGCGCGATCGCCAAAACTATAACTACTTTCCCAGGAGTAGCACATCGTTTAGAGTACGTATGCACTTATCAAGGAATTAAATTTATTAACGATAGCAAAGCGACTAATTACGATGCAGCAGAGGTAGGTTTAAATTCTGTAGAAGCACCAGTTGTTTTAATTGCAGGAGGACAAGCCAAAACAGGGGAAGATAACGTTTGGATTGATACCATTAAAGCCAAAGCTGTTGCTGTGTTATTAATCGGGGAAGCTGCACCAGCTTTTGCTCAAAAATTAAGCGATCGCGGTTATGATAATTATCAAATTGTGGAAACCATGGAAAATGCTGTAACTAAGAGTTTGGCGATCGCTCAAGAGCAACAAGCAAAGGTAGTCTTACTCTCCCCCGCCTGTGCCAGTTTCGATCAATATCTTAGCTTTGAAGCGCGGGGCGATCATTTTCGGCAATTATGTCTAGCAATGGAGAATTAGCAAACAATAACAATTACTTCTCTTCAATCGATCTATGAACCGAAACTACTTCATAGGGATGATACTCTGGATTACCAATGCTGAAAACTTCCATCATACTTAGTGCTTTTCCTGATTCAATTAGTTTTACTGCATCTTGAAGAGACGCACTATCTTTCCATTGGGCGTATACAAGTACATGAGAGCTATCTAGGCTTTTATGAATGTTGGCCGAGATAAAACCTGGTTGGTGTTGCATGGTATCGGTCATGCCTTTTTGCAGCAGACTTATAATTTTCTCTTGTTCTTCAGGCTTGGGAATTAACACATTAATAACGGTTAATATCTCTGTTTGAGCTTCAATAGAGCTTTTTTGCTTTACATTAGACATAATTGTTCTCTGTTGGCTAATTAGAATCGATTTTTGGTTGGTTATAAGCGATCGCTAAACGAAATTTTCGCTCCCTCATGTATCTTTAGCTCAAAGATCTTGCTGTAAAACTAGGCGAATTACAGATGCTTTTCCATGATGGTATTGACCCTCATGCAAGTCAGTAATAGTTTCTGTAAGCTCCAGAATTTTTCCGCCAGCAAAGTCTTGTTGCAGCATCTCTGGTCTATAGAGCATCGCAGGAATTTTCGGGCCTCCAGAATCGTATTTAATTTGATATTGAAGTTGCTCTAAATTAAATGCTTCTAATATTATTAATCCGCCAGGTTTAAGAGCTTCCAACATTGAGCGGTGCATTCGTTGTCGGACTTCAGGCGCAAAATGAACGTAGATGGCAACGACCAAATCGTATGTAGCTTTGGGCCAGTTCCACGAAGTTAAATCAGCGCACTGAGTTTGAATTTTTACTTTACGCTGAGTTGCTAAGGCTTCTGCTTTTTTCAATCCAACTGGCGAAAGGTCTATAGACAAAACTTCTAGTCCTTGCGATGCAAGCCAGACTCCATTTCGTCCTTCTCCATCTCCTACAACCAGTGTCTTCATGCCAGATTCAAGACGATGTTGCTGCTCTGTTAGGAATTGATTTGCTTCCGTGCCATAGACATAATCAGACTCTTCGTAGCGTTTGTCCCAAAATTGAGAATTATGACCTGTAAACATTTTTGTTCTGCTCCCAAAGTACCTGAATCTTTGACCATCGACTATCGAATACAATTTCTTTACCTAACATAAATGACGAATCATTACTAACTGATGTTACTCATTGATCTGTGAGGGCAGGGAAAAGGTTAAGGGAAAAGGGGAAAAGGATGGATTGTTCTTTTTTCATTTCTTATTGAAACTACTGATCTTTCGTTGTTCTGCGTAACGTCAGTTACTAATAAGAAATAGTATCACTGTTGTCATTTCGTTAGTTATTGAGAGAGTGCTAGATTTACTTAATCTCCATCTCGGCTCAATATTTACTAAACCGTCATACCGCCATCAATATTAATCACTGAGCCTGTAATGTTAGAGGCTTTCGGGCTAGAGAGAAAAACAGCTAGTTCGGCAACTTCTTCTGGTTTGCCATATCGCTTAATAGCAGTCATTGCTGTTAGTGTCTCTCCAAAAGCACCATCAGCAGGATTCATGTCTGTATCAATTGGACCTGGCTGAATAACATTAGCTGTGATCTGGCGATCGCCCAAATCTCTCGCCCAGCTTTGGGTCATCATTTTTACAGCCGCTTTACTCATAGCGTAAAGCGAGCCACCAGGAAACGGCATAAAATCAGCATTGATACTACCAATAGTAATAATGCGTCCTCCTTCTGGCATGGATTTTACCGCTTCCATTGTGGCAGCAAAAACGGCTTTCACGTTAACATTTTCGATTCGCTCATAATCTTCTAAAGTGCTTTCGGTAATTGACTTAAGCTCAGCAATTCCAGCATTATTTATCAAGATATCAATAGCCCCAAACTCTGATACTGCTTTTTGAATTGCTTGCACCACATTTTCTGCTTGCATCGCATCCGCTTGAATTGCTAGTCCTTTGACACCTTTCGCTTCAATCTCTTGAACCATAGCCAGAGCTTCATCTTGAGATTTATGGTATGTAAGGGCAACATTTGCTCCTTCTTCTGCCATTTTTTTAGCAATTGCTGCTCCAATTCCTCTAGTACCACCACTAACAAAAGCGTTTTTCCCTGTTAACTCAGTCATGTTTAAGTCTCCTAATTATCTTTATGGTTTTTTCTTAAGCTATATCCATTATTGCTCGCAAAATTACGAGTAATATAAGTATTAGTGCGAAACAAAATTGCAAATTTGCGAATATGGATTGGAACGATCTTAGATATGTAAAAGCGATCGCTGATGCTGGAAATGTAGCAGAGGCTTCAACTAAACTTAACGTACATCAATCCACTGTGTTTCGACGTTTAAATACTCTGGAAAAAAACCTGGGGGTACGACTGTTTGAAAGATTGCCCAGTGGTTATGTAATGACGGAAGCAGGGGAAGATTTTTGTCAGGCAGCAGAGCGCATTGAAGCTGATATTTCTGTTTTAAATCGGCGTATTAGCGGACAGGATCTGCGTCCTCGTGGCACAGTTAGAGTGACAATGGCTGATGCTTTATTAGGTGATTTCTGAGAAATATTTTACCAATTCAGTAATCTAGAAATATCTCTCACAATAATCTTCGACTAACTTTACTGGTAATTTCTTTGCCAGAAATCACCTAAGCCTACCAATTAAAAACAAGTAAACAGCGTTAAATTAATAATCGCTACTGGCTACTTCCACACAGCAGTCTAGATAACTTCCGTCGATCGCAGTGCAGTTAAATCTAATGCTGCTAATTGTTCATAAGCATTTTCAATATAACCTTTACCCCGTAGATAACCTGTATTTGCCCCTGGCAAGATATATTTTAGAGTCTGGGCAGAAAAGCGAGTGCGTAATTTAGCAACATTATTTAGCTGTCTCCACCAATGAAAAGTTTTAGCAGTACGCAAGGGAGCAATTTCCGTGGGAGATTTTGGTAACAAATGTCTGCCAGAAAATAATATTCCTCCATGCTGTTGCCAATAAAGACAAGATGAACCAGGGGAATGACCAGGTGTCCAAATAAGTTCCAAATCTGAACTTAAAGTTAAATTTTCAGCAAAAGAACTCACTTCAACCTCTGGTAACAAATAAGCCTCTTGTTGTTGTATTATTACTTTACAATTAAGAGTCTGCTGCATCTGCATTACTTGTTTGCCGATTCCTCCCCGATGGGTAATGATTAGGTAGCTAATTCCTCCCTGGGTTAGCAAAAATTCTTGATTAACTACATTCCAAGAAGGACAATCGAGGAGAATATTGCCACTTTTATTTACAATTAAATAAGAAGTAGCCCCTAAAGTATCTCGATTAGGAGCAAAAGCGAATACTCCTGGCAAAACTAAGCGAGGAGTTTTAGTCTTACCCAGACTTTCATTAATTTTTGTTTTGTTTTCGGGCATTCTAAGGATTGAGATACTTTAAATAGTCATCTGATTACTCTGATTACATTTTCATTTTATATTTATATACTTAATTGACAGTCCAAAATAGTTGTTCAGGTTAAAGAATCCCAAAATATAGATTCGCAATTCTCTTTTATGAAACTCTGGTTGATTTTAATTATCATAAGCCCAATTGCTTACTTTATCGTTCAAAAAAGCGTAAAGAATAAAACTACTACGCCAGTTTGGTTGTGCTGGTTGGTAATTATGTTACCATCTTGCATCTGGACTGCTTGGACTTATATTGTCGGTGAGGAACAACCCTTACCCCTGCTTGTATTCTTATTGCCCTTGATCGTGTGTCCTTTATTGTATGGATGGTTAGTGCAACGAGGAAAACCAGAGAAAGAGATTAAACCTACTGCCCAAGACAGCAAAACTGAAAATTTAGTAATGGCTAAACCTGTCATCGAGTCTCCTGAGCCTCGTCCAATTAACCTCCAAGAAGAAACTACTCTCCGCAACTGTTTTCCTTGGAATGTTTATTATCTACAAAACATTGATTATCGTCCCCAGGCTATTTTTTGTCGGGGAAAACTCAAAACCATTCCAGAGAAAGCTTATAACGAAATTAAACAGAATGTAGAACAAGCTTTTGGCGATCGCTTTTTTTTAATTTTTCAAGAAAGTTTTCGGGGTAAACCTTTTTTTGCTCTTGTCCCTAATCCCCAAGCGAAAGCCGAACAACAAAAAGAAGTTGAACTTCCGCGTATAGGATTTGCCGTAGCAATGTTTGCGATTACATTACTAACTACTACCGTAGCGGGAGTTAGTATTAGTGGCACATCTTCAGAAAAATTGCTATCTGACCCTAGTTTATTGAGCCAAGGATTCACCTATAGTCTACCATTGCTGTTGACTATCGGGGTGCAAAAATTTAGTCATTATTTTATGGCTGCGTATTATGGAATTCGCACCACCCTACCCTACTTTATTCCCTTTCCTTTCTTATTAGACACCTTCTCTCTAGGAACTTTGGGAGCAATTATTCAAAGGCGAACACCTATTCCTCACCGCAAGGCTTTGTTTGATTTAGCAATTGTTGGCTCGATATCAGGTTTGATCATCACTATTCCTGTCTTAATTTATGGACTATCTCTTTCCTCAGTTGTCCCCCTAGGAGGCTCTTCTACTTTTGATGTTCAAGCTTTAGATCCGCGCTTATCTTTTTTCCTCAGTCTACTAGCTAAATTCGCTTTGGGTTCATCTTTCAAAACAGGAATGGCAATTCAACTTCATCCTTTGGCAACAGCAGGTTGTGTGGGCTTATTTATCACCGCCATTAATCTCATGCCTATTGGACAACTAGATGGTGGTCATATTGTTCATGCGGTATTTGGGCAAAGAATGGCGATCGCGATCGGGCAAGTTACCCGCATTTTAGCTTTGTTGTTTGCCTTAATTCATCCTTATTTCTGGATTTGGACAATTATTCTGTGGTTAATCCCTCTGATCGATCAACCTGCTCTTAATGATGTTACCGAACTCGATCATTGGCGAGATTTTTGTGGTTTATTAACTCTTGCTTTATTGATTTTGATTGTGTTACCTTTCCCTGGTGCTGTAGGTAACTGGTTAAATATATAGCTATCTGAGATTTGAATGAAAATGATTTATATTAGCAACTAGTCGCTAGTAATTAGCAACTAGTTGTACTTATATAAACTGTATATTATGTGTATTAACTTACTGGTGTTGTGGTTCATCTTCCAATTGTGAGCGATCAAAATCACTATCTGTTAATGCTTCAACTGGTTTTTGTTCTGCCACATCTTCAGCAAACAAATTATGATAAGTCAATCCTGCTAGGATACCACCGACAATGGGTGCTAGCCAAAACAACCATAACTGAGCCACTAGTTCTTTGCCTGCCCATAAAGCAACTCCAGTACTGCGGGCGGGGTTAACAGAAGTATTAGTCACAGGGATACTAATTAGGTGAATTAGGGTTAATGCTAAACCAATGGCAATAGGTGCAAATCCAGCAGGCGCACGTGAATCAGTTGCTCCCATAATAATCATCAAGAACATGAAACTAAGAACAACTTCTACAATTAAGCAACTTATCAAAGGATAGCCACCAGGAGAATGTTCACCAAAACCGTTGGTTGCTAAAGGATTAGAACCAGTCAAGCTAAACTCGGAATTACCACTAGCAACTAGATAAATTAAACCGCCAGCAATAATTGCGCCAATAACTTGAGCAACGATATAAGGTAATAAATCTTTGCCTGAAAAACGCTTTCCTGCCCACAAGCCAAAAGACACAGCAGGATTTAAATGACATCCAGAAATATGTCCAATGGCATAAGCCATAGTTAATACAGTTAGACCAAAAGCGAGAGATACTCCGACAAAACTAATCCCTAAGGGAAAATAAGTATCTTGACCAATGGTAGTTCCTTCGGAAGTAAATACAGCGGCAAGTACGGCACTACCGCAGCCACCAAGAACTAACCAAAAAGTTCCAATTAATTCTGCAATATATTTTTTCATATTTAAGTTATTTTGAATCAAAATCCCAAGTAACTGCAATTTTGTACGTAATTTTACTTAAAAAAAATCTTGGAGGTGCATATTTTAAATATAAATTAATCTTAAAGATTAATTTAAGTAAATAGGAGTTTCCATCCAATTATGGCGATCACTATATCTGCCAAAATATGACTGATGTAACTAGGTAAATTGAATACGGATAATTTATTATTGGCGTGTAAAAACTAAGTTTTGTTTATCAGATAATTCTGCATTATAGTTATAGCCAGTCTGAGCAAACTTTTTAAGTTCTTCAATACTTTTAAGTTTATTTTGAATAATATAGGCTGCCATCATACCGCGAGCTTTTTTAGCATAAAAACTAATTATTTTATACTTGCCATTTTTCCAATCTTTGAATATGGGATTAATAATATTTCCTTGAAGCAACTGGGGTTTTACTGCCTTAAAATATTCATTAGAAGCCAAATTAATTATAGTTTTACTATTTAATTGCTTTAGTCGCTGATTAATTGCTTGAGCTAGTTTATCATCCCAAAATTCATAGAGATTATTTGCCGATAAACCTATTAGTTTAGAGTGAGCTAGTTTTGTTCCCATTTCTAAGCGATAGGGTTGAATTAAATCTAAAGGTTTTAGCAAGCCATACAACCCTGACAGAATTCTGAGATGCTCTTGAGCAAAATCAAAATCCTGTTGGTCAAAACTCGCAACATCAAGCCCTTGATATACGTCTCCCTGAAAAGCCAGTAAAGCTTGCTTGGCATTAGTATGATCATAAGATTCCTGCCAAGTCTGATATCGAGATGCGTTTAACTCTCCGAGCTTGTCGCTAATTTTCATCAGAGATGAGATTTCTGTCGCTGATAGTTGACGTAATTGCTCAACTAAAATCGTAGTATCTGACAGAAAATCTGGTTGGGTAAAGTGGTCAATACTGGACGGAGTTTCAAAGTCTAGGGTTTTCGCTGGAGAAATTAAAATAAGCACAGGCTGTTCACAGAAAATGAATGGCGATTATCCTGACAATTTTAATAATTTTTTGTTGTCTAGAGATCGCCAACTTGATAAATGTAGAGAAATAGATTGTTATCCAGATTATTTCTGATTTTTTTTATTATAAGGAACATCTTTCATAGTACTACCAATTCCTTGAATAATTCCTTTAGCAATTAAACCTAAACCTTTACCAATTACCTGAGTTAAAACAAATACCACACTGCTACCAGCCAGGGCGATAAACTTACGTACTAAAGGCGCGATCGCATCACGAATTTCGATCACAATTGTAGTAACCCAGGGAATACCTGTTAACTGTTCTAATTCCTCTTTGCGAGGAGCATAAATAAATAAAGTTCTAATTTTGCCACCAATTAAAACAAACAGACGATGGCGACTTTCAAAGATGTTTTGAGGATTGGCAAAATATAGTTCTTGACGATATTTCCAAGATAATTGATTACGAAAACGAGCCAACTGACGATCGCTTTTATATTCACTTTTATAGAGTTTATATTTAAAAATCTCTAAGTCAGAAAAGTTATTTAATATTACTTGCATCACGGCATTAGCTAGGTGAGTAATCAAATTGTGTAATAAAAATTCAATACGGGCGATCGCTTCAGGAGCATCAGATTGATAAGTAATATTATCTACAGTTAAACCTGGTTTACCCAACAGGTATTCAAATAACTCTGGAATGTCGTGAAGATAGTTAAAAATATTCTGATTAACTGACGTAAATTCTTGCTGAGCTAAAATAACTAACTGTTGTTGTTCTTCTTCAGTTAGTTGACCATAATATTGAGTAAAAAAGTTACTAATACTCCATTGCCAAAGATCTTTTAGATAATCAGTATAATTCTTGGCTAAGATATTACTATTCGGAATTTTTGAAACTGTTTCACTTAAATGTTTCAGAATTAGATAGTATAAATCTTTTTGAACTTGTGGTTGTAAAATATCAATTTCTAAAGGTATATTGGTTTGATTAATTAAACCCAATTGAATATCTAAGACTACACGCTCAAAGATGACTTTATTCGCAGAGTCTTCAAAAACAGGTACAGGAGTTAAAGTTGTTGGCGGAGTAGTAGTCAGTTTTCCTGGAGGTGATTTTTCTGCTGAATCTAAGATTTTTTCTTGTAAAATAATTTCTTCAGAAACTAAGCGATTAGATATCCAACGGGCAGCTAATAATTCTCGTTTACGACCAACTAAAAATGCCCTTTCCCAATCAGATAAATCTAAATTATTTAATTGCTCCTCAATGTCTTGTAAACTTTCTTCTATTTGCAATCTACCAGGCTTACTAATTCGAGATAGAACAGTTTGCCAAACTTGGGGGCGAACATTATCTATTTGCCAATAAAGATCCCCATAGGCGACGGAATATAAACCTTCAATGATAGTCTCAATACTGGAAGTGCGATCGCAATAACCCCTTACTCCCCAAGACTTAATCTTGGTCAGTTTTTTAAGAGAAAAATTAGAAGTCAGGAGAAATATCGGTAGCTGAGGATACAGCTGTCTTAGCTGCTGACAAAATTCGAGACTGGAAATTTCTAAAGCAGATGTCTGAGAACTAATACCAATAAGCAAAACATTGAGAACTAAGCCTTGAGTAAGTTGTCGAAAAGTGTCGTTACTAAGGTTTCCCTCTCCGACAACTTCAAAATCGGTATTTAAGGCGATCGCAGTATGTAAACCCAGACGAAAGATGGAGTCGTGATCGACAATGAACAGTTTAATCTTGTCTTTGGTCATTTCTAGCCGTTGTGCTGGCAATAAAGATCAATTATATTGCTCAACCACTTATAAGCAAGAAATATAATTATTTAATATAAGAGCAACATACTAACAGTAACAAAAACAATACTTAAAAAAATAACGAAGTAACGCATAGAGTTGATCTGATGCTCTAGTTTTTTAATTGATTGTTTGTTACCAGCAAATAGAGTATTAATGTATCTTTGCTGATCTAGATTTCGGCTATCAATCTGCATTTCGATTTCATGAGTATTAGGCATAGAGTCTTGAAACCGAATATTAGCTGCTTCTAAACCACTTTGTAATTGCTGGCTTACCTGGTGCTGAAAATTCTCTAAACCATTACGAAAATCTTGCTTTAAGTTATTTATTTGAAGCTCCATTTCTTGATAAAGTTCCTGACGCTCTGCTTCATGTCTTAATAAGATTTTCTTCTCTAAGTTGTTCATAGTTTGGATGTAGTTATTTTCTAGCTGAGATAAATTTTCAGATGCTTGTTCTTTATCGTTAATAAGACGAGAAAGTAGCTTTTCAAATAATCCTGGTCCTAATTGAAAATAACCTCGCTGAACAGCACGAATTGTATCAACAATTTCTTTAGCTGAAGTACTTTTAAGTAAATAACCTCTAGCTCCAGCTTCTACTGCTGCATTAATATTCTCTTCATCATCATGAGTACTAAGAATAACAACTTTAGTATTAGGAAAACGCTCCCCCAGCATTTTAGTCACAGTTAAGCCATCCATTCCAGGCATTTCTAAATCGACAATTGTAACATCAACGTCTGTTTTTTCTAAATATTCAAAAGCCTCAATACCATTAGTGGCTTGCCCCACTAATTCAAAATCTACTTCTGTCTCTAAAATTACCCGTAAAGCTTGTCTGGTGAAGTTTTGATCGTCTACTATTAATATTTTAATCATGTAAAAGTCCTACGGTAAAAAAATGAAAAAATGAAAATATTTTTTTAGCGATAATAATATTGAAATATTTATTATTTGATACATTTTGTTGATATATAAACTTTATTTTAAGCTTAGGGGCTGATTACTTCAGAGCTTTAAGAATATCAATATTTAAGTTATTTTGTTATAAATCAGTATCATTTAAAAGTTATGTTCTGAACAAGCTAAAGTATGGCTTAGCAGTTGAACGGCTTTTGCCTAGTGTAAACTAAAAAATAATATTAAGAAGAATTCATAAAGTAGTTGACAATTTAGATTTATTTAAATTGTTGCTAAGATAATTTATCAAATATCTAGATATTGTTGTAATCGAAATATATAGAGCTACACTTTGAGTCGCCTTTCACAGATAACAAATGTAAGTATTAACATTACCAATCAATTGTTAACTAATTGGTCTAAAGCCTCTGCTTTAAAGGAGAAAACAAAAAATTATTTTTCTCAATTTCCAGAATCTTACTGATAGAGAAACATGATTGTTCGTCGTCCATTGTCCATTGTCCACTGCTGACTTATTTTAAAATATACACATAAACAAATATCTTACAGGAGTTTTTGTAATTTGACTTCAGTACCGAAGTTATAATGTAAGTTGCTAGTTGCTTAAATCTATTTGTTTTCATTTCATGATAAAAAATAAATAGCAAGTACAATTCTAGTAGATTTAGACTGAGATAGAGCCACTATCAAACAATAGTAAAATATGGCAGGAGAATAAACAAAATTTTAGAAAAAAGCAGCTGCTACCGACTAGTGTTGCTTCGCTCTTTGTAGCGAGTAGCAAGTAGCAAGTTAGATATCGTTGGGGTTTCAAGTTAAATAAATATTTATTGATCTCGATCAAATCAACTGATGAGATGTTTTTGTAGAACAAGCGTTAGTTAGTTAGTTAGTTGGTTAGTTAGTTAGCTTGCTTAATAGATAAACCGATTCGTTTGAGTTGTTGGTTAACATCTAGAACTTTAACTTTAACTACCTGTCCTACTTTGACAATTTCGTTGGGATCGGCAACAAAGCGATCGCATAATTGGGAAATATGCACTAAACCATCTTGATGTACTCCAACATCCACAAATGCGCCAAAGTTGACTACATTAGTCACCACCCCTTCTAAAATCATCCCTTCCCTGAGATCGCTAATTTCGGCAATACCATCAATGAAAGTGGCGTACTGGAACTTTTCTCTAGGATCTCGTCCTGGTTTTTCTAATTCGGCGATCGCATCTTCGAGGGTTGGCAAACCAATATCTTCGGTAACAAATTGTTTTAGATCCAAGGCTTTAAGGCGATCGCCTACTTTAGTAATCTGATCGAGAGGTACATTGATAGTCTGGGCTATTTGTTTAATTACCTGATAGCTTTCAGGATGCACCGCAGTATTATCTAAAGGGTTATCACCGTTACGGATACGTAAAAATCCCGCTGCTTGTTCGTAAGTTTTCTTACCTAATTTGGCAACTTTGAGGAGTTTTTTTCTATTTTTAAATGCCCCATTTTCGTTGCGATAAGCCACAATATTGTTAGCAATAGTTGCCGAAATTCCTGATACAAAAGTCAGCAATTCTTTAGAAGCAGTATTTAAATCCACCCCTACATAATTAACACAACTTTCGACACTTTCTTCTAGCTTTTGCTTGAGTAATTTCTGATTGACATCATGCTGATATTGACCTACCCCGATTGATTTAGGGTCTATTTTTACTAATTCTGCTAAAGGATCTTGTAATCTTCTACCAATGCTAATTGCCCCCCGTACTGTAATATCTAAATCGGGAAATTCTTCGCGGGCAACATCACTAGCAGAATAGATAGATGCTCCAGATTCATTAACAATTACCTTGATCGGTTTTTGCTCAATTTCTCGTAAAACTTCTCCCACAAATTGATCTGTTTCGCGAGAAGCTGTACCATTACCAATGGCAATTAATTCAATCTGATATTTGTTAATAAAATCCTTAACTGTTTGGGCTGCTTGTTTTCTTTTACCCTCTCCTGAATGGGGATAAATTGCTTGATATTCTAAATACTTTCCTGTATCCGATAGTACTACTACTTTACACCCAGTCCGAAACCCAGGATCGATCGCCAGGGTGGGTTTCATCCCCGCAGGAGAAGCCAGTAAGAGATTACGTAAGTTGGCTTCAAAAGTTTGAATTGATTCTATGTCTGCATAATCTTTGCGATCGCTCCTAACTTCCCGAATCAACGAAGGCTTAAGCAAGCGATTAAAGGCATCTTTGAGCATTGCCTGATAAAATTTTTTAACTTCAGCGGCTTTAGTTTTAATTTCTCTTTGTTCGAGATAAGCCATCACTGAAGACTCATCAAAAGCAATATCTACGTTTAATACCCCTTCTGTCTCTCCACGATATAAAGCTAAAACATTATGAGGGGGAATTTTACTCACACTATAACTATAGTCACGATACATTTCGTACTTAGTACTACCTTCGGGATAATCATCTTTAATTCGTGAAACAAATACTCCCTGCTTAAAGAAATATTCCCGCAAATAAGCCCTAATATCTGCCTGAACTGCTACTGATTCGGCTAAGATATCTGATGCTCCTGCTAGAGCTTGTTCGACATCTTTTACTTCTTTTTCGGCATTAAGATACTTGCTGGCTTCGGCTGTTAAAGATACCGAAGATACCTGAGGTTTATTATTCGATGCAATCCAATCTGCTAAAGGTTCTAAACCCTTCTCCTTGGCGATAGTAGCTCTGGTGCGCCGTTTAGGTTTGTAAGGTAGATATAAATCTTCTAGTTCGATTTTATTAAAACAGGCTTCTATTTGCGCTTTCAGCTCGTCGGTTAGTTTATTCTGGGATGAAATCTCTGCTAAAATCTTCTCTTTGCGCTTTTCCAGTTCATCTAAATAGGTATAGCGTTCAAAAATATTTCTTAGCTGCACTTCATCTAGCGAGCCTGTTTGTTCTTTGCGATAGCGAGCAATAAAAGGAACTGTTCCCCCTTCTAGCCATAAATTTAAGGCATTGTTAATGTTTTGAGATGGTAAAGAAAGTTCTTGAGCAATTATCTGCCTAATATCTATCATTGGCGATCGCAGTCTGAGTTAGAAGCAAGGGTTATTTTATTCTTGGTTTCTAAGATAACGCGACTAGGCTAAGTTTAGGTAGTAAGTAAGTAAGGTATTTGAGTGATAGTACTTAAATATTATTTACTGACGTTAAACAGTACGCCGAAAAATCAATAGTTTCAATCTTTCTACAAAAATAGACAAATTAAACCCTTTCCCTTTTCCCTTTGACCTTTTCCCAACCTTTACAGATCGATTAGTGCGTAATATCAGTTATTCACTTGTTAATCATACAGAGCGATCGCTGAATCTGGTTCTATAACAACAACTCTATCTGCGGTAAGATTACCCACCGCCGCACCTGCTGCCGCACCACCAATAATTTCTGTTGCACCTGCATCGCCGAAAACCTCGCCCAAAATAGTGCCACCTGCTGCACCAATACCTGCATCTTTAGCAATCGCACCTGCGGATGTATCGCGGGGATCTTTAACATCTTTGATTACACCAGAAGAAGCATTAATAGTGTAGCTATAGTCATCGTAGGTTACTGCTTCTGCTACGTAGCGCAATCCTCCTTCGGCTGGAACATATTTACCAACTATGGTTGCCCCTGCAGGAATAGTTACACCGTCAATTACTCCTCTTTCTTGGGCTACCAGATTATAAGAGTAGGTGCGATCGTTATTAAGATAAAGCGTTTCTTCTTGCGCGCTTTCAGCTTTTATGGTAGCAGCTTGAGCGATTAAGATTTGTGGCTTTTGCTGACTAAATGCAGAGCGAGTAGAAAAAGATATGCCACCAATTAAAACTACTACTGTAGCTATCCATGTAGAATTTTTAAATTTACTTTTACTTTTATTATTGTTACTGTTAAACATTTCGAAATTACTTAGTTTCTACTATTGTGTTTATTATATTCAAATTTTATTTTTCAAATTTTTGTGCTGGCTCTATAAATAGTTAGATTTTTTAAATTACTAGGAAGCCCATAGAATCCTTACTTTCATGAAACGAAAACTGAAGTTTAATCTAAGTCTAGAAAAAAAAGAAGAAGAACTACCTTTACAAATCTTATAAAAAAGGAGATGAAATTGCTGTTTTAGATTCAAGATTTTGGCAGGTTTATCGGGGGTGTAGTGTTGTGTCAATTAATTAATGATGGGTAAAACTATTGAAATTCTCTTCCTTGTCCCCTTGTCTTCCTTGTCCTGCCTCAACCCATCAATTCAAACAGAAGTGAGCTAGTAGTGCAGTTAAGCCAAATTTAACAAAGTGGAATTGGTCTTTCTGCTTCGTACCCCACCAACTAGAACAGCGAACAACACATGGTAATTACAAACTTGTAAGATTATCTGTTAAAAATATATTAGGTTCAAACAGAGAGGGTAATAAACTCTTTTTTTACTAGTTAGGCTTCCGAGGTTGGAGCGCAAAAAATTAATCTAATTTTATTAATGATGTTGCTAAATGGTCAGTAAACTACTAAATATATTTAACCAACAAACTACTTATTATTATCGTTTAATCTTATTATTCAATTTAACTTTGATTTTTACTTTTAGTTCTTTTACTATCTCCTTACCAGCGGCAGCACTTTTACGACAACATCATGAAACCCTTAACGTTCTGCGTTACCATGCTCAAGACTCTTTGAAAGATCGTGATGGTAATACTTGGCAAGTATTATTATTTCCCGATAAGCTTCAAAGTCCAAGGACAAAATACTATTTGCGTCTTGTCGGCTTTCCAGGAATCAATTCTTTTAATCATCCTCAATCTTTAGAAATCCTGACTTCTGAAGGTAAAATTTTGACGGCGACAGATGATTACCAGCAATCTGCCCCAGCCCCTAATGTTGGTCAATATGATCTAACTCCCCTAATATCTCAACTCCCCCAAAAAGGTAGTTTAAAGTTAGCTGTTTCCTTACAAGAAAATCATGAGCTATCTTTGAAAATTCCCCGCGAAGTACTAACAGAATGGCAATTACTAACCAAAGAAATAGAAGCCGAATAATATTTAACTATTATCATTATCTCTTAAAAACCTTGCTTCCTCTAGTTTAGACTAACAAAAAGACAGAGTATAAGAAGTTTTAGTTACTATTATGATAGTAATCAATTATACTTTGTCTATAAAATAAAGGCATTCCTGTATCGTAATATTTTCCTTTAACCAAATAAGCGATCGCTCCTTTTTTTTGTCTTAATTTATCTAAGCAGGTTGTTAGCTGAAATTCTCCTTTGTAACGTTCATTACTATTGATATCATCAGCTAATAAATTAAATATTTCTGACTCTAAGATATACATTCCAAAAATGCCTAGAAATTCATCGGCTGCCATTCCTGTAACTGTTAGATGCTCTCTAGCATACTCTAAAGTTGGCTTTTCATATATTTGCCTTATTTCTAAAATAGATTTATCGGTTTTCCATGTACCACTAATGCAACCAGCTTTATGAATAATATCGGCATTCATCACGGTTATGCCAAGGACACTTGTGCCTATTTGCTGATAAGTATCTACCATTTGTTTGGCACAAGAAATATCTAGATCCGAGGTATAGACATGATCTCCAAGTAATAGTAAAAATGGCTCGTTACCCACCCAATTTTTACTACAAAAAACAGCATGACCATATCCTTCTTGTTCAGTTTGGGTCAAGATAGTAATGCGATCGCCAATATCTTGGAGATATTTACTATATTGCTTATTTTCGGCTGAGAGTTTCTGCCACAATTCGGGTTTTGGTGGAGATTTAAATAGATCATAGAATAAATCGCGATCGCTCTGTTGCACCACAATTCCTACTTCTTCAATGCCCGCACTAATAGCTTCTTCTACAATAGCCAAAATAATTGGTTTGGCTCGTCCATCTTTGCCGATAATCGGCAATAGTTCTTTTTTGAGAGCTTTGGTGGCGGGATACATCCGTGTACCAAAACCTGCTGCTGGAATTACTGCTTTACGTACTTGCTTGTTAGACATAAATAGTTAGAATCTAGAGTTAGAATCTAGAAATTTTTAAATTAAATGTGAGCCAAACTTGCACCTTGACATGATATTATATACATAATGGTAAAGTGTGCGTAAAGCGAACTTGTCACTATGACCGAAAATTGTCATAGTAGAACATAGCAATTATGAATTATTAATTCTCTTCATTAATTCTCTTCGTTAGTTACTTTGCTTCCATCCAGTTTTTCCCCACATTGATATCTACTGCTAAGGGAATACTTAACTCCACTGCATCTTCCATAGTGGATTTAATAATGGGTTGCAATTGTGACCATTCTTCGGGAGGTACTTCTAAAACTAATTCGTCATGTACCTGTAGCAACAATCGCGCCTGATAATCTTGCAGAATATCCTGTAGTTTGATCATCGCTATTTTGATAATATCAGCACTCGAACCCTGTATCGGTGAATTAGCAGCAGCTCTTAATATTTGAGTATCGGTATAGCTATAGTTGAGATTATCTAAATCGATCTCTTTTGGCTTGCTTCCCCGTAGTTGTTTGAGGCTATCACTAATTAAATTAACGTAACGTCTTCTCCCTAAGATCGTATTAACATAACCTAAAGCGATCGCCTGTTTTTTAACTCCTTCTAGATATTCAAATACTTGAGCATATTTTTGGTGGTATTTATCGATAAATTGTTTGCCAATTTCTACTTTAAAACCAGATTCTCGGGAGAATCTTTGCGCTCCCATACCGTAGATAACCCCGAAGTTAATTATCTTACCTAAGCGTCTTTCTTCTGAAGAGATATCATCTTTCTCAAATAGTAATTTAGCAGTCACACTATGGACATCTAGATTATTGCGATAGGCATCAATTAATACTGGTTCTTGACTGAGGTGAGCTAATATTCTTAATTCGATTTGGGAATAATCTGCCGAGACTAAGAGCCAACCTTCTTGAGGAATAAAAGCCTGTCGAATCTGACGCGAAAATTCAGTACGAATGGGAATATTTTGCAGATTGGGGTTAGAAGAAGATAATCTTCCTGTAGCAACTACGGTTTGATTGAAATCGGTATGCACTCTCTGGGTAGACTCTCTTACGATAGCAGGTAGAGCATCAACATAAGTTGACTTTAGTTTAGCTAAGGTGCGATATTCCAACATATGATCGATCACAGGATGATCGCCTTTGAGTTTTTCTAATACTTGTTGGTTAGTGGAATAACCTGTTTTAGTTTTGCGGGATTTTTTACGATCTAGCCCTAGTTTTTCAAATAGGATGACACTTAATTGCTTAGGGGAACTTAAATTAAATTCTTCTCCTGCTGCTTGATAAGTTTCTTGTTCAATTCTTTGCAGATCAAGATCTAACTTTTGGGAAAATTGCTGTAAATATTCCCGATCTAAATTAATGCCCGTATTTTCCATTGCGGATAGTACAGGCTCTAGTGGTTGTTCTACTTCTAGTAGTAGTTTTTCTAGCTGAGGAAACTTGGCTAATTCTACTTTAAGCTTGTCTACCAAATAATAGGTAGCATATACATCAACTCCACAATAATCGGCGACTACTGGAATGTCTAAATCAGCAATAGTTTTTCCTTTGGGAATACCCAAATCTTTATAGCTTTTAGCAGTAATTTCTAAACCATAACGCTCCGATAAATCTCCTAAATTATGAGTCATTTCGGGATTAAGGACATAGCTAGCTAGCATAGTATCAAAAACTACTCCTGCTAGGTTAATTCCCTGATGATATAAAACCTGCCGATCAAACTTAGTATTTTGAAAAGCTTTAGGATATTTATTACTCTCTAAAATTGGCTTTAGGCTAGACAAAACTAATTCTTTATCTAACTGTTTCCCCTCTGTATGAGCAGTAGGAATATAAGCAATATCTGTATCTCGATCTCCCCAACAACAGCCAATACCAACTAACTCAGCTTGATGGGTTTCTAAGGAAGTAGTTTCTGTATCCCAAGCCACAGGCTTTTGAGGATCGGTATGTTTGTTTAAGGTTTTAATTAGCTGTTTTAACTTAGCTTCAGTATCAATAATTTGCGTATTGAGTTGTGGTGTAAATAGCTCTATTGTTTCTACTTCTGGCATGGCTTCGACAGGAGAATTATCAGCAAATAAAGATAACTGACCATTATTATCTATACTTTTATTTTTACTTTTAGCTTTAACTTCAATTACTTTTGCTTCAGGTTCTCCACCAAGCTTAAGTTGAATTTTGTTGAGATTCCCAAGAGCTTTTTTTAGCTCTAACTGTTTAAGTAAAGGTAATACTAAATCTTGGTCAAAGCCGACTAACTTGGAGTCATCTAAGTTAATTTCTACAGGAGAATTTATTTCGATCTTAGCCAAGAATTGAGAGTGTAGCGCATCTTCTTTTCCTGTTTCTAATTTCTTTTTTGTTGCCCCCTTAATCTGTTCAATATTATGATAAACTCCTTCCAGTGTTTGGTACTCATTTAAGAGTTTAACCGCAGTTTTGTCCCCAATTCCTTTAATTCCAGGAATACAGTCAGACTTGTCACCACAAAGAGCTTTATAATCGACAATTTGTTCTGGTGTCACCCCCATCTTGTCAATTACACCAGCACGATCAAATTCAGTGTAACTGTGAGCCGCTTTCTTAAAGGTTTGATTATGCAGATATAAAACACTAATTCCACGCTCATCATCTACCAGTTGAAACAAATCGCGATCGCCTGTGATAATCTTAACGCGATAACCCTCAACACTAGCTTTAGTGGCAATTGTTCCCAACACATCGTCCGCTTCGTATCCTGGTTGAGTAGCAATAGTTAAATTAAATGCCTCTAATAACCGTTGTAAATTTTTAATATCAGGGATAAAGTCTTCTGGAGTTTCCGTGCGATCGCTCTTATAGTTAACATCAGCTTCATGGCGAAAAGTAGGTTCACCTAAATCAAAAGCGATCGCCATAAATTGTGGTTTTTCTGTTTCTAATACTTGCAATAAAGAATTTAAAAATCCAAAACAAATGCTAGTAGGAATGCCTGTAGAAGTAATTAAAGGCGAGCGTCGAGGATTATTGAGGGCATAATAAGCGCGAAACGCTAAAGAGTGACCATCAACCAAAATCAAGAGAGGTTTTGTATTATTTACAGTAGCAAAATTAGTGACAACAGCTGAGGGCATAAGATTTGTTTTAATTCAGAGAAAGTTTAACAAAATTAAGACAATGTTTCAGTTCATAGACGACTGTAAACATTAGTAAACACACCTTGTTTTGTACAAATGGTGGTGTTAGTTTGTTTATAGGTACAGAGAAGCACACCAATCTTCTTTCCAAAGCAGATTATAGCAAGTACCTCCTGCTATTAATCTACGCAATAACTTCCAACAAGAAATAAGCAAAAATTAGGCAAATTATTTAATGTTATTATGTCCTTTTTTCAAGTAAATAACGTTAGGAATGTTTGTAATCTTAGCCAGAGTTGGTCAGTTGCTTAATCTGAATACTGAGTCTAGTTATTGTGCGACATTTGTCAACATATTAGTAAGAACCTTATTGGAAACTTTACTATCAAATTTCAATCTACAAGACAATTCATTGGGAAGTCTAATAAATTTGCGAAAAGACATAGGAGAGGGAGTATTTAAAGGCTAGTTTGTTCGATGATGTCTTTAAAATCCAAGGAGGTTGTTTTATTACTAGCCCCAACCTCTCCCCCAAATAATCTCTAAAATCTAAAACAGTCAAATAAACCCTCTAACACGATTCATAACACTTAATGTTATGGTCGTTTTGTTGTATTCGGTAGAGGCGAAGGTAGGGGCGAACAGCCGTTCGCCCCTACTAAACAGATCGTCTAAAAAGGAATCTCATCCCAATCTTCGTTACTAGTACTTGCAGGTGCAGTACTAGGTTCGGGAGAAGTGTCTGTTGGATTATTACTAGAATAAGCTGGTGCAGCTTGGGTTTGGGGACTAGGGGCAAAATCGACTACGTTACTGGGGCTATTGCTTGATGGCTCAAATCCAGATTGGTTGTTAGTTGTAAAATCTGACGAATTCTTAGTTGCACTAATACTGATAGGGTAAATTCGAGAGGCGACTAGTTTAGCTCGCTTTTCTTTGTATCCTTCAGGCATATCAAACAGATTCATCGACAAACGCCCTTCAATAATAATGCGATCGCCTGCACTATAGGTATTCTTAATTTCTTCGGCTAAGTTGCCCCATCCTTCAACCTGTACTTTTCCTGGTGCTTCTCCTTCTCTGGTAGATTCAAACTCTACCATCATTGAAGATACGCTCTTTTGGTCTTGAGTAGAACGTAGTTCTGGGTTACTAACGATTTGCGCCATCAAAATACAGCTATTCATGGGTTTGCTACTCCTTTATATGTGACTGTTGAGAACTTCCTGAACAATTGTACTATTTATTACTCGAACTTTCATCTTCCCAGCAATTGTAATAGAAGTTTGAGTTTAATCTTGCTCGCGATCAATAAAACTTTGGACTTGTTGACGATACATAGCTAGTTGCCCCTCGACCCAATTGCGATCTCTGCTATTAGCATAAATATGTACCAAAGGTTCGCCTGCATCGGGCAATATTAGAATCCAGTTATCGTTTTGGGGAGTAACAATTTTTACGCCATCAATTAACTCTAAATTTTCTGTGGGGTGAGTTTCTACTAGGTGGCGCATCAAAGAACCTTTAACTTTCCAAGGACAGCGTATCGAATAAGATTTATAACAGATATTAGGTAAATCATGGCGAATATCAGCTAGCGATCGCTCTTGGATGGTTAACATTTCAATTAACTTGGCAATGCTAAACATCGCGTCAAAACCAGGATGCAGTTGAGGAAAAATAAACCCCATATCGCTATTCCCTCCCAACACTACATTAGGGTTATCTTGAGAGGCTTCCATCAAAGCCGTGGGATTAACCTTCGTCCGAATTACGTTACCATCATGACGACGAGCAATTTCTTCCACTGCACTAGAAGAATGAACAGGAACAACCACGGTACTGCGAGGATTAGCGGTAAAAATCGTATTGACCATCAAAGCCGTTAAAGCTTCCCCGCGAATTGGTAAACCCGCCTCATCCACCAGAATAAACTGCTCGCCGTTAGCTGATACCTGTACCCCAAAATTAGCTCCTAAAGCTTCTACTACTTGACCAAGCTGATCTAAAAGCACTTCTTTTTGGGTCGCAGAAATAGCAGTTTGTTTTAGGCTAGCATTAAGCACTACTGCATCACAGCCAAATTTAGCCAAAAGTTGGGGCAAAATTGCCCCAGACACCGCATACACATAGTCAATAACAATTTTGGAACCACTATTACGCACTGCCTCAATATTGATATATTTTTCAAAGGTACGACTGTAGGTATCAGCAATGCCACTAGGATAACTAACACCACCAATTTCTTGAATCGAAACTCGGCGCAAGTCTTCTTTAAAATATGTCCCTTCAATTTTTTTCTCTTGAGATTTAGAAATACTAATCCCCTGTCGATCAAAAAACTCAATCAACAAATAATCAGGTCGATCGGGTTCTAAACGAATATGAATTCCCCCTGAGACATCCATCAAATTCGTCATCATCGTACGGGCGATGGGAATAGCAGTAGCCTCTAGATTCTGCACGTCGATTCCCGCTGACATCAACCCCGCAATGATCGCACGACTAACCATCCGCGAGACACTACGCTGATCGCGAGAGACAATTACGGTCGAACCTAATTTTAAAGTTGAACCATAGGAAGCACCCAACTTAACCACAAACTCTGGAGTCAGATCGACATTGGCTAATCCTGATACTCCCCTTGGTCCAAACAGATGACGCTGGGCAGTATTACCCCAAATCAGATTAATATTTAAGACTGCCCCAGATTCGATTCTTTTGCTGGGCCAAACCCGAACTCCAGGAGCGATTTGAGCTTCTTCTCCCACAATTGATAAAGCTCCTACCACAGCGCCTTCTAAGGCTTGCGCTCGACGATCTATCCTCGTACCGCGAGAAATTATACAGGCACGTAAGTGAGCTTCATCTCCCACCGTAGCTCCATTCCAGATAATCGGACGTTTGAGATCGGCATCTGTCCCAATCGTAACGTTATCGCCGATCACTGTTCCTGCTTCAATTTTTACCCGCGCCCCAATGCGACAATTATCACCGATCAAAGCTGGTGTTTCGATAACTGTACTAGAATCAATATAGGTATTGTTGCCAATCCAAAGTCCTGCAGACTTTTCACAATAAGGAAAATTTAGTTTAACTTTTTTGGCTAAGCCATCGTATTGTGCTTCGCGATAGGCTTCTAGATGACCCACATCACACCAGTAGCCTTCGGCGATATAACCATACATCGGTTCTCCTTTCTCTAACAGTAGAGGGAATAAATCTTTAGAAAAATCTGACTCTTCGTTTTCTGGGAGGTAGTCTAAAACTTCAGGTTCTAGGATATATGTACCTGTATTTACCGTATCAGAGAAAATTTCACTCAGGGAAGGCTTTTCCAGAAAGCGGTTAATTTTTCCGTCTTCATCGGTAATTACTACACCAAATTCAACGGGGTTGGGTACACGAGTCAAAATCAAAGTGGCTTTAGATTTCTTTTCACGGTGAAAAGCGATCGCAGCTTGTAGATCAAAATCTGTAATCGCATCCCCACTAATAGTAATAAAAGTGTCATCTAACCATTGCTGAATATTTTTAACAGAGCCTGCAGTCCCTAATGGTTGCTCTTCTTCGACGGCATAAGTCATTTCTACCCCAAAGTCGCTGCCATCCTGGAAATAGTCTCGCATCACATCAGGCAGATAATAAAGAGTAGCGATAATTTCAGTAATATTGTTGCGTTTTAATAGGTTAATAATATGTTCTGCTATGGGACGGTTTAGCACTGGCACCATTGGTTTAGGAAGATCGCAAGTTAAAGGACGCAATCTAGTTCCTGAACCACCAGCCATTAGCACTGCACGCATCATAAACTCCTTAATTATCGGTTGATTTTGATTTGTTTGTCACAGATTACTCCGTCGTCTTACGGCAGAGTAATCTGTGACCGTTAGTCATGTTCTCGTATCTCGTAATATCCAAGTCTGCTGATGTTAATCCAGGCAGCAAGAGGTAAAATTTAATTAAGATAACGGATATATTATTTGGTCATATTCACTGAGTATTGTAAAACAATGGTTAAGCAAGTATCTTAGGGAAAATCGAGATATGGGATTAAAGAGAAGAAAATTTTACAATTGTTAGAATATAACTGTTGTTAGTTTATTTATTTAATTAACGAGTATTGATATGCCACTAATTGGTTTTATATTGTTAGTAGTTTATGTCGGTGGAATTTGGAAGTTTTTGTCTGGTTATCGCCGCACTAACTTCAATTCCAGTTTGTCAGGGCGTGTTGCTTTAGCTTTATTATGGCCAGTATTATTAGTTAGTAATAAATCTTATCGTCGGAATTTCCGCAAAGCTCTTAAGGGCTAGATGTTCGGCGTGGCATTAGAAGTAAAGCTGCTGAGCTAAAATGGAAGGCAAGATTTGGCTGATTGGAGGAACAAGTGAGAGTGTGACCATCGCCAAAATGCTCGTAGCCTCAAAGATATCGTTGGTTGTCACCGTTACTACCCAAACTGCTCAATTTCTCTATCCTTCTGGCTATGATGTAGCAATAGGCTGTATGGATAAAGAAAGAATGCAGTCTTTTTGCGAAGAGAAGAAAATTAGAGCAGTAGTTGATGCTTCCCATCCTTATGCAGTGGAGGTTTCTCTTAAGGCGATCGCCGTGACGCAAGAACTCAATCTTCCTTATTTACGCTACGAAAGAGCCAATTGTCAATCATTAATTACAACTTCAGTCAGCTCATCGATTATTGAACTAGATAGTTTTACTACTCTCTTATCAGGAGACTATTTACACAATCAAAGAGTTTTATTAACTGTCGGTTGCAAAGCTTTACCTCTGTTTAAATCCTGGCAGAATAAGGCTACTTTATTTGCGAGGATTTTACCCAAAATACCATCGCTCAAAATAGCTCTGGCTGCGGGTTTTACAAGCGATCGCCTGATTGCCATTCGTCCTCCAATAAGTTTCGAGTTAGAAACACTTTTGTGGCGACAGTGGAAGATATCTTTAGTTATTACTAAAGCATCAGGAAAGTCAGGAGGAGAAGATCTCAAACGTCAAGTTGCAGCGGATTTAAATATTCCTTTAATTGTTATTGCTCGTCCCCAAGTAGATTATCCAGGGCAAACTTCAACACTCCAAGAAGTATTAGCCTTCTCTACTTACGGCGAGAACTAACGGTAGCAACTGCAGCAGGCTTACCTAGGAAAAGTAATGCTAATAGAGCCAATAAATGAATTGACCAATGAACCATAATCAAGCCCCAAATTAAGCATGTAATTGTCATACCTACAGCTAGCAAAGCAAATATATCATTAGCAGTGCGGAGATATAACAATACGCTGATGACGGCTGTGATGAATAGCAAAATAGGAAACATGGGGTTCTCTCTAATGAAAAAAATTTAAATCTTTTGAGCTATTTTGAGCTATATTCAATTATTAGTTTTCAAGATATTCCTTAACTGATTAATTAAATCAAAAAAATTGTTGATTACTCTATATCTCAACCTTAACCTACAAAGGAGATCGAGACAGTAAAATTGATGCAAAAAGATATGAAGTTGTCAAACTTCTTTACACAAATTTGTAACAACTTTTGATTTAATATTTTCAATCAGTATTTATTACTAGAGAGAAAGAGAAAGCTTTAATAATCAACCATTAACCATCATCAATCAAACTAAACAGTCGTCTCTTCCAACATTAACTTAGAACGTTTAACATCTT
Organism: Pleurocapsa sp. MO_192.B19; assembly: GCA_030064975.1. GTDB lineage: Bacteria > Cyanobacteriota > Cyanobacteriia > Cyanobacteriales > Xenococcaceae > Waterburya. The sequence goes on along the minus strand of JASJDX010000001.1, from coordinate 11,097 downwards.
CAGGAATGGACACAGGATAGTCTCCAGTAAAGCAAGCTGAACAGAAATGATCAGTGTTTTCCTGAGTTGCTTTGAGCATTCCTGACCAAGTTAAGTAAGCTAGAGTATCCACACCGATGCGTTTTTCAATTTCTTTGACGGATTTGGTAGCAGCAATAAGTTGGTCTTGATTGTCTGTATCAATGCCATAGAAACAGGGATGAGTCACTGGAGGGGAAGAAATTCTCATGTGTACTTCTTTTGCTCCTGCATCTCGCAGTGTTTTGACAATCTTCTTGCTAGTTGTTCCCCGTACAATAGAGTCATCCACAATAATTATCCTCTTGCCTTGTAAAGCATCCTTGAGGGTATTTAACTTCATGCGAATACCCGCCTCCCGCATACTCTGAGTAGGTTGAATAAAGGTACGTCCTACATAGCGATTTTTAATTAACCCTTCCCCGTAAGAAAGACCAGATTCTCGAGAAAAACCGATCGCCGCAGGAATTCCCGAATCAGGGACACCAATAACTAAGTCGGCATCTACATAGGATTCTCTAGCCAGTTGTCTACCTAAACGGATACGGTAGCTATACAAAGTCTCGTCGTGCATCACACTATCGGGACGAGCAAAATAGATCATTTCAAAAATACACAGCTTCTTTTCAGCTTGTTCTGCCCAATCAACTGAAACCAAGCCCGACTCTGTAATCCAAACTAGTTCTCCTGGGTTGACATCTCGCACATATTCAGCACCAATGATATCTAAACCGCAGGTTTCCGAAGATAGGACATAACGATCGCTTTCTCCCTCTTGCCCTTCGAGAATACCGATTACTAAGGGACGAATACCATGGCGATCGCGCGCCCCCATCAAGCCTTCAGGAGTAGCAATAGTTAAACTATAAGCACCAGAACACAATTTAAAAGCACTAATTGCCCCTTGTACCCAATCTTTGCCATTATTGACCTCATCGGCTATGGTTAGGGCAATCATTTCCGAATCGGTGGTAGTAGCAAAGTCAGCATCTCTTTTGGTTAAATGATGTCGTAGCTCTACTGCATTAACTAAATTACCATTATGAGCTAGAGCTAGTTTACCAAGTCTAGTATCTAAAATTACTGGTTGAGCATTTTCTTTTAAACTAGAGCCTGTTGTCGAATAGCGAGTATGACCTACTGCTATTTCTCCTGGTAACTGCTCAAGGATTTCTTCACTAAAGACTTGAGACACCAAGCCCATATCCTTGTGGCAGTAAACCTGACCTTGTTTGAAAGTAGCGATTCCTGCCGATTCTTGTCCCCGATGTTGCAGGGCATAAAGACCGAAGTAGGTAAGTTTGGCTACTTCTAATGCTTTTTCTGGCCCATATACCCCAAAAACACCACAGGCTTCTTCAGGTTTATCCCCACGCTGGTCGCTCATTAGAGAATCTTCTGTCCAATCGAAAGACTGTTGTGGCATCATGTCTATTAGCTTGCTCCTACCTTGCGGTAATAAGTATTTCAAATATGTAAAATATGTATAAATGCTCGGAACTTTTTCCAGACTAACCACTATTGCTGATAATTGCTGTTTGATGCTTGATTCACGATATGATAAGTAGCAATTGGCTTTGCCATCGCTCAATGAACGGTTACTAAAAAATTCACTGAGAAGTTTTAATTTATCTATAAAAATATTAGGCAGTTAATCTATTTTCTATTGCCTGACTCCAGGTAGTAACTAGTTCTTTGATCTTAACATTAATTAACGAAAGATTATCATTAGTTAAAATCTTTAAGTCTGATTTTGATTTACCCACAGTACCTATTTTAATCCAGCAATCAGTTAAATTACTTTGGAGATAAGCTTCCCAAGCTTCAGTCATTTCTAGATTAACTGACACCACAATTTGACCAGCCACCTCGCCAAACAGTACTTCATCTAAGCGTTGTTCTTCAGATACGGGAATGTTTATTGTCGCACCCAGACTATTGCCGATACAAGATTCAGCCAGTGCAACCGCTAATCCGCCCTCTGCCAGATCGTGAGCTGATTGAATCCATCCCTGGCGTATTCCATAACGACAAGCTGCTTGAACATTTCTTTCTAAATCAAAATCAACTACGGTCGGTTTACCTGCTACTGTATTGTGGATTGCTGCTAGGTATTCTGATGCAGATAGCTTTGGTTGAGAAGAGCCCAGTAAATAGATGAGATCTCCTTCTTGTTGCCAAGACTGCCCACAAATTTTAGTAATGTCGGGAATTAAACCCACCATGCCAATCACGGGAGTAGGATAGATTGGTTGGGGATTACCATCAGAATCGAGAGTTTCGTTATAGAGAGAAACGTTCCCACCTGTCACAGGAGTAGACATTTCTCGACAAGCATCAGCAACACCACGGCAAGCATTAGCTAGTTGCCAATAGCCCACAGGTTTTTCAGGGTTACCAAAGTTGAGATTATCTGTTACAGCTAAAGGTTCAGCCCCAACACAGCTTAAGTTGCGGGCTGCTTCGGCGACGGCTGCTTTTGCTCCTTCATAGGGATCTAGATAGACATACCGGGGATTACAGTCGGTAGTTGCCGCCACCCCAATAGTACAGTCTGCTGGTTGGGCATCAATAGGACGTACCCTAATCACGGCGGCATCTGCACCACCAGGTAAGAGAATAGTATTATTTTGTACTTGATGATCGTATTGACGATATACCCATTGCTTAGAAGCAATAGTGGGAGTGTCTAATAGTTGCAATAAAATTTCGTTCCAGGTTTTATATGTTCCCTGAACATCTATACCTTGATAATCACATCCAGGTAGGCTGTCTGCTGTCCATTTGGCTGCTTGTTGAACATATTCTGGTGGTTCTGTTAATAATTCTCGGTGGTAAATAGGGGTGTCATCGGCTAAAGCAGTAGCGGTAACTTCAGCAGCTATGTCCCCTTGATATAGAATCCTGACAACTGGTTCTTCAATTACTGAACCTGCCACAACGGCATGAAGTCCCCAACGATGAAAAATATCAATTAGTTCTTGTTCCCTACCCTTAGTTGCCACAAACAACATTCTTTCTTGGGATTCTGAGAGTAGATATTCATAGGGAGTCATTCCTGTTTCTCTAGCGGGTATCTTATCCAAATCTAATTCAATACCTACACCACCTTTATCTGCCATCTCGGAAGTAGAACAAGTTAACCCTGCTGCACCCATATCTTGTGCGGCGATAACTGCACCTGTTTTGAAGGCTTCTAAACAAGCTTCTACCAAAGACTTTTCTAGAAAAGGATCGCCTACCTGTACCGCAGGGCGATCGTCCATAGAATCGTCGGTTAATTCTGAACTGGCAAAACTTGCCCCACCCATGCCATCTCTACCAGTAGTTGAGCCAACATATAATACAGGATTACCAATACCCGACGCACCAGACTTAACAATCTCGTCAGTTTCCATTAGTCCCAGTGCCATGGCATTTACTAGAGGATTACCTGTATAAGCCCGATCAAAATATATTTCTCCTGCTACGGTAGGTACGCCGATACAATTACCATAGTGCGATATTCCTTCTACCACTCCTTGAAATATACGTTTGGTTCTAGCATCTTCCAAGTTACCAAAACGCAGAGAATTTAAAATCGCGATGGGACGTGCGCCCATAGTAAAAATATCTCTGAGGATACCACCTACTCCTGTTGCCGCCCCTTGAAAGGGCTCAACCGCCGAGGGATGATTATGAGATTCAATTTTAAAAGCTAACTGTAAGCCGTTACCTAAATCTACCACTCCTGCATTTTCTCCTGGTCCAACTAAAACGCGTTCGCCTGTGGTGGGAAACTGACTTAGTAATGGTCGGGAATTTTTATAACAGCAGTGTTCTGACCACATGACCCCAAACATTCCCAATTCGGCTTTATTGGGATGACGACCTAACCGATTTACAATTTCTTGGTATTCTTCTGGTTTAATACCTTCTGCGGCAATTTCTTCATTCCTAAAAGGAGTAGACCCGATCTCAGACATAGTAACCTTAGACTAATGGCACAGGCTTAATTGTATCTATTATGGGGGCGTTAAATTAAATTTAAACAATGTTTTTTTTACCAGAAATGGCGTGATACTAGTGCTGAATCCAGAACCATAATATTTGGTAAATCTAGATGGTTCTATTGACTGGCGATCGCGCTCCGCGCGGTGGCAGAGCCAATCGCGCTTGCGGAGCAAGTCCCGTCAAGCGGGATAATATCCGCAGGACTCAGCTTACACCCATTCGAGTACAAGCCCGAAGGGTGATCGCTCTCTTATATATGTTTTCCATTACTAGAATTAGATTGGCCCAGCAAATATCCTTTGCTGAAATCTGTTTTCTGGCACTAGAGCTTGTTCCTGCCTAGGGTACATTTACTCTTGAATTATTGCGATATATAGCTTCTGCCATTGGGCTACGCCATTTATTTTTAGAACAGATAAATAAAAGGTTAATTGTCAAAATCAATTTGTGATGGTATTTCTTACAATATGGGATAACTAACATCAAAACTTCTTGGCGTTCTTTTTGTGAGATGACAACCTAAATGACTACTAAACCTCCTTCTAATGGTAATAATTCTAAATCACCCATTAGCAAAGCTGTTACCCAAGCGGTACAAAAAATTCAAGCAAAAGTAAACTTTAACCCTGCCAATTTTCAATCTGGTAAACCAACCCCAGAACTGAGAATCAAAGAAGCTAACGGTAAAGAACAAACCTATCCCTTATTAGGCGATCGCTATACCTTGGGACGTAGTTCTCGTTGTGATATTAGCATTCGCAACGCGGTAGTCAGTCAAACTCATTTAACGCTTAAAAGGAATCGCAAAAAACCTCGTTCTTTTATTATCCAAGACGAAAAATCAACTAACGGCATCTATCGAGGTAAACGTCGTTTCAAAACGTTCTCTCTGTTTCATGGCGAAAGCTTTACTCTTGGCCCACCAGAATTAGCAGCAGCCGTTACCGTAAAATATTATAATCCTCCCCCATTGTGGCTATACATTATCCGTTATTCTCTCTACGGCATGGGAGGAATGTTGGGTTTATTGTTTTTACTGCTGGGGATTGAATGGCTCAAAGTACCCGTTTATCCCATACCCAGAGAATCGACTCTGCCTGTAGTAGTTTATGCCCGTGACGGAGAAACGCCGATTAATCCTACTGCCCAAAATAATACCCACCGCGAACTAAAAAAACTCTCTGATTTTTCTCCTTATTTACGCCAAGCGGTAATAGCTTCAGAAGATAGTCGTTACTACTGGCATTTTGGTGTCGATCCGATTGGAATTACTAGGGCGGCAGTGATCAATCTTACTTCTGCTGAATTACGTCAGGGTGCGAGTACCCTGACTCAACAATTAGCACGCAGCCTTTTTCCTGAAGTGGGAAGACAAAATACTGCGGGGCGTAAAATTCGTGAAATGTTTGTGGCGTTTAAGTTAGAGACTTTTTATAGTAAAGATTTTATTCTCAAAACTTATCTCAATCGTGTATATCTTGGTATTGGTAGCTATGGCTTTGAAGATGCAGCCCAATTCTATTTTGAAAAGTCTGCTGCCGATCTTAACCTTTCTGAAGCTGCTACCTTAGTGGCTATTTTGCCCGCCCCCAATTTATATAATCCCGTAAAAGATTATGATACCGCCGTTGGCTTGCGTAACCGCGTTATCGATCGCATGGTCACTATGGGTATGATAAGCGCAGAAGAAGCAGATCGAGCAAGGCGATCGCGTATTGAAGTAAGTCCCAACGCCCGCGATACTTTTTCTAGTACGGTTGCACCTTATTTTTATAGTTATGTCCTAGATGAACTTCAGACACTCTTAGGTTCAGATGTTGCCAAAGAAGGTAACTTTATTGTGGAAACTGCCCTAGATCCTCAATTACAAGAACAAGCCGAATCAGCCCTGGATTATTCGATTACTAATGATGGCGATCGCCTTGGCTATTCTCAAGGTGCGGTGGTAACCCTAGATAGCAGAAATGGCAATATACTTGCCCTCGTCGGCGGAGTCAACTACGAACAAAGTCAATTTAATCGGGTAGTACAGGCAAAAAGACAACCAGGTTCAACTTTTAAAATTTTTGCCTATGCCGCAGCTTTGGAACAGGGAATCGATCCTGATACGGAATATTCTTGCACCCCTTTATCCTGGAGAGGACAACAATATCGAGGTTGTGAACGTAGTAGCGGCGATATCGATATGTACCGTGGGTTAGCCCAGTCTGAAAATGTCACCGCCCTGAGGGTAGCTCAAGATGTAGGTTTAAAAAGAGTTATCGATGTGGCTAAACGCCTTGGTGTGGCATCTCCATTGACTGAAGCCCCTGGTTTAGTAATTGGACAAAGCGAAACTAATGTATTAGAAATGACTGGTGCTTATGCCACTATTGCTAATGACGGTATTTGGAACAAACCCCACGCTATTAACCGTATTTTAGATGGAAGTGACTGCCAAAACTCAAGCGATCGCAATACCTGTCGTGAAATTTATGTTTTTGAAGATGACGAAGAAACCTACCGTGATGTAATCTCTCAAGATGTTACCAACAAGCTTACCGATATGTTGCAAGAAGCAGTAGAAGACGGTACAGGAAAAGCCGCATATATAGATGAAAGAGAAGCAGGTAAAACTGGTACAACAGATAATAATGTCGATCTTTGGTTTATTGGCTATGTTCCCAAAAGAGACTATGACTATATTACGGGAGTTTGGCTTGGTAATGATGATAACTCCCCTACCCAAGGTAGTAGCTATCACGCAGCTAGTCTCTGGGGTAGATATATGAAACAAGCAGTTAGTAATTAAGGGAAATTATTAATCTATATTGATTTGAGCGCGAGTAAATTGAATAAGTCCCCCAAGTTTGGGGGATTTAGGGGCTATATTCAATTACAAATCAGACGGATAAATAATCAATTGAGTATAGTAAAACTTCATTGAAACTATAGTCGTCTATAGTCAAATAACACCAAATCTGACTCAATCAAAAACTTGCCTGTATGAGATAAGATCTACAGCAATTAAACTTCTGCGATGAGGCACGTTGAAAGACATATCATTAGGCAAAACAATCCTATTTGGCAACAAATAGATGACTTATGCTTCTTGTCGAAAAATCTTTACAACCACGCCAATTATCTCATCCGTCAATCCTTGATCTTTGACAAGGTTTATCTAGGATTTAGCAAAATCTACCACCAAGTAAAAAACACTGTTGACTACCAAGCCTTACCGCGAAAAGTAAGCCAACAGGTCTTAAGAATACTAGATAAAAACTGGAAATCATTTTTTGAGGCAAATAGAACTTATCAAGAATGTCCCCATAAATTTACAGGAAGACCCAAATTACCCAAATACAAACACAAAACCCAAGGGCGCAATCTACTGGTCTATACAATTCAAGCCATTAGTAAGCCAATGCTAAAAAAAGGAATGGTGAAACTATCTGGTACAGAGATTGTCATTCCCACCAAAGCAAAAAACATCGCCGGGGCCAGAATAGTTCCTCAAATTGGTCAATATGCCCTTGAAATCATTTACGAACAGAAAGAACATCATACTGTAAACAATCCCAATGCAGTAGCAGCCATCGATATTGGTGTAGACAATCTAGCAGCTTTAACATCAAACCAAACAGGATTCGTTCCCATTCTGGTTAACGGGAGACCGCTAAAAAGTTTAAACCAATACTACAACAAGACTAAAGCCAAACTGCAATCCTTACTTCCAGACAAACAACTAACATCCAAGCGCATCCAAGGGTTAACAGCCAAACGCAATAATCAAGTAGATACCTACTTACATCAAGCTAGTAGATGGATCGTCAACCATCTAGACCAACATGGCATTGGTAAATTAATTATTGGTCAGAATCCTTTCTGGAAGCAATTCGTCAATCATGGCAAAAAGAACAATCAATCTTTTGTTTCTATTCCTCACGCTCGTTTGGTCGAGATGTTGATTTACAAAGGAAGATTGAAAGGGATTGAGGTGGTTTGTGCTGAGGAGAGTTATACATCACTAGCAAGTTTTCTCAACTTAGATTCCATTCCTGTCTATGGTAGCGATGAAGCCAAACAAGTTAGGTTTAGCGGTTATCGCCAAAGTAGAGGAATCTATAAGATTAAAGGGGAAGAAACGAGAATTAATGCCGATGTTAACGGCAGTTACAACATTATGCGAAAAGTAATCCCCACAGCTTTTAGCCAAGGGATAGGGGGCGTTGTAGTTCGCCCCATCAGGATTACTCCTGGTCAAGCTAATCATTAGTCAATGTCATATTTGACTATATTTTTAGTAACTATCTCGAACTCTTAAGGGATGACCGAATATGGGTTACACGAAATTAGTATTTTGAGGAATTCTTTTATTTCCAGGACAGCTTAATTCGACAAAATTCACTTTTAGTTAAAAATATTAACTAAAAGTGAATGGAGCATTTTCCTTAAATCTAAAATCTATCGGCTATTGGCTTTTAGCTTGAATTATATTATTCCAGTTTTTAACTAAGACACATGATTGATTAGTTCTAGCTTTTAGCTTTTAGCTTTTAGCTTTTAGCTCTTAATTATCTGTCTTAACTAAAAAATAAAACGATATTAATTCCATCAAATAGCGGAGGTAATCAACTCTGCTACCGCTTGTTTAAAAGCACCTCGGTCAAACTTCGATGTGTATTTGAGGTGAATTATTACATCTTCAATCTCCAGCATTTGACCCCCTTGAACCTGCCCAACCAAATCTGGGTTAGTGGCATGGGGAATTTCTAAGTGCCAGTTCGAGACTGCGCCAGTGCCCTCGAAGGGAAAATAGCGATCGTCGAAGACGAAATTGAGGTCAAAGCTACCGAACATACCATTATCTTGTCTAGGACTGGAAACGGCTATTTGCTGGTTGGCTCGCCAATTCACCCTTAGGGTATTACCGCTTGGTTGCTCTGCACCTTCAATTCCCATGAGATAGCGAACCGCATCAAGATCGGGGTCGAGTAAGGTTTTATTACCTAGTTGCGTCATTGTCGAGTTGATTGTTAAGTAAGGATCGTCTCGCAGATTGGAATTATCAGGAAACTTGATAGAGATGGCAATGGTTTTGATAACTCGGAAATAATGCCCAGGATAGTCGCGGTTAAACAGTGCTTCGCTAAGGTTGAACTCACACTCACCATTGGCAATAAGGCTCACGAGTGCTGCTGGATTTATTCTGCTGAGGGGAATTGTTTTTTCGATTTCTTGAAAACGGCTGTCATTGTCAAGGTGGAATTTCTCCATGCGATTTAAATCCAGCATTAAAGATTCACCTGCCAGGAGTCCTCGCCTTAGACTGTCCCAATGACCAAAGCTAATAAACCGTTCATTAGTGGGTAGCTCGTATTGCAAGGCACGTTCTGCTGATTTAGCAAAGTCGTAGGCTAGTTTGTACGCCTGGAAATATAGCCCAGAGAGGCGGCTAATCATCCAGTTATAGAGGGCTTCGTTGGTGAATTTACTGCGGTAGAAGTCAGCAACTTCCTGATTGTTTTGGATGGAGCGCTCATGGATTGTCAGGGCTTGTTCTGCTCGCTGAATTTGCAGTTGTGCAATAGCAATTTGTTGCTCCACTTCCTGCAAATCAAACTCTGCTGTAGCTTGCTCCAATCGCCAGCCATTTTCTCGACGTTTATATTCTCCTACCTTGGCTGTAATGCTACCAGCCGCAGCAGACAAATCACCTGAGATTTCGAGACCGTCAGAAATATCACTGATAGCGTCTGCCAGTTTACTGCCTCCTGTTGCCGTTATCGTTACAGGAGAGGCGATACCTGCACCACCAACAGCAAAGTCAGGAATACCATTTAGGGCTGAAGCTGTACTCTTAGCTAGCCCAGCAGCAGACTTTAAGACTTGCGAGATACCGATGAGACTCAGATCGGCTAGTTCCTCATTCGATAGCCCATTATCAATTAACTCAGTAAAATGGTTGAGACGGTTTTGGATATTGTTTCGGCTAATTTGCAGTGCTTCTAAGGTGCCTTTTGCCTCATCCCGTTCTAGTTCCAGGATATGAGTAGTAAGTTCAAGAATATTGCGCTCATGGGTGTTTTGCAGCACTGCAAGCTGTTCAGCATCTCGACTTTCTAAGGCAGAAAGCAAGGCTGAACCCAAATCCTTAACATTACCAATCATCTCCTTGGCGCGATCGAGCATGAAGGAGTAGCGGTAGTGGGGTACGGCAACATTCAAGTCAGAAAGTAAACTGTCTATATCTCGACCACCTGAAGCAAAGGCTTGTACCAATGCTCGCACGTCAAGTGGTGGCTGAAATAGTGGTAGTTGTCGGAAGATACCTTCAATATTCAAACTATGGCGAATTTTAAATAAGCGGTCTTCAACTCGATCCCAAAAACTAATGAATTCGGAATTTTCAGGGACGCAGAAGGTAGTAATGATATTACCGTTTTGATTCAGGGTAATTGTGCTGGTGCGACCTGCTACATTGCCATTAAGATCTAGTTCTGTTAGGAATTCTGGCACGTCGTCAAATGTTTCTCGAATACCCTCGTAGTTACCAATTTCTTGGAATTGCTGAGTAGCGCGAGCTTCTGGTCTAGGCCCAAGCAGGTTAAAAGCCAAAATGTATAGTAAGAAAGCCTCGTTAATCGACTCCCGTGACTCTTGGGCAAATAAATTATCACCCCAATCGAGTAAATTGTCGATATACTTCATGACGATCGCTTTTTGGTAGGCATTAATCCGTAGACGAGCGATCGCATGGGGGTCAAAGGGGTCTTCCCGATAGGCAGCTAAGGCAGCTTGAGTTCTGGGATTGGTTTCATCTAGGATAGCAGCCAAAGTTTCCAAGTCTAGTCCAGTGAAGGGCAAGAATCGCCAATAGCGGTCGTTGGGATTAGGCAATTGGTCTGTAGATGCGGGGGTAGTGGGGTTAAAAATATAGTGATACCAACGTTGGGCATCAGCAAAATTCTGATTTGAGTTTAACTGATTGGCAATAAAGAAGGGAATGTGGAAGAAGATTTCCCAATAGTAAAGCCCATATGCCCCATCAAAATCAATCGTGTCACTGATGCTGCGTGGAGGAGCAATCACTAACTGTGGGTTGGC
>JASJDX010000588.1 GCA_030064975.1 Pleurocapsa sp. MO_192.B19 | reverse complement strand
GGGTCAAAACCAGAAGGAAATTCGGTATCCTCGTCATAGATAGCACCTTCTAGGTTTGCACCGCTTAGATTGGCACTCCTGAGATCGGCTTCAAGTAAACAAGCACCACTTAGATCGGCTTGAGTTAAATTAGCTCTGGTTAGGTTAGTACCTCGCAAGTCTGCACGAACTAAGCAAGCTTGAGCGAGATTGATACCCTGTAAATCTGTCTCAAAAAGATTGGCGTTGCTCAAATCTTCTTGACGAAAATTCCTTTCTCCTGCTTCATACTGCTTGAGTAAATGAATAACTTTAAATCCCCTACGGCTGGAATGATCTAAGCTCATGGGATCGCGATCGCCAATTAGTTCCCAATTGAGAGCAGAACAATCTTGAATATCTTCCAACCACAAACGTAAGATATGTTTGGTTTCTGAGTCGGTTTTGGGTAAAGGTAGCCAGGATCTATTTCCATTGCAAGACCACTCTAGATGAAAGCCACCTGCGGGTTGAAAACACTCATCCCACATCCCTTGAATGTAGTCTTGAGTCTTGTTATCTTCGAGGATAAAATGCCCTGTAAAGCGACTACTAACTTTTCCTTGAATAATATATTGCGCTTCTTGCCAAAGCTCATCAACTACTCGTTCAAGATCGGCAAGACTAGGATTACGAATAGTTTCATCATCGGCAGATTTGGGATTATAGATTAAAGTTAAGTTTCTGGTTGAGGAGCGATCGCTATTCAACAAATTACCTAATTTCTTACTTATTCCATCTACCCACGAACTAGAATTTTCTGCTGGAGTTGGATTTTTAGCTAATTCTGCTGCAATCAAGTTCGATAATACTGACGTGATGGTATTTGCATATAGATCGTCTCGATGCTGGAGTAGTTCTATTCCTCGTTGCCAAAATGCTTCATCGGGATTTAAATTAATAGCCTTAGTATAGTCGGCGATCGCTTCTTGAGTATTGTCCAAAACCCAATGAGCATATCCTCGCTTAAAATAAGCTCTTTCATCTTGATGACCAAAGGCAATAGCGCGATCGCAGTCTGAGATTACTCCGTGATAATCTTCTAATTTCTCTTTAATACAGCTTCTCAGGTAATAGTAATCTGCATCTTCTGGTTCTAGAGCGATCGCTTTATTTAAGTCTTCTAGTGCTGCGGTGTAGTTTTCTAGCTTTCTTAAAGCTTCTCCTCGGAAAAAATAAGCAATATCATGATCTGCTTCTAATTCAATGAAAAAAGTCAACGGAGCGATCGCTTTTTGATACTCTCCTTGTTGAAAATATAATAAACCTTGTTCGAGATATCGATCTATCTGACTCATTATTTAATTCCTCCTGCTACTGCTTGAGGAATTAAACAAATCAATCGCTCTTTTGGTTTGGCATTAGGGTTGATAATAGATATTTTCTGTTCTTTAATTAGTTCTTGAATCTGAGTTTCAATTATTTTTACTTCTACTTCGGTGAATTGCGTTTTTGCTTGTTTGATTAATGTTTCTTGTCCTAGTAAGTGATGATGTTTTACTAAGTTAAGTAGAAACTCTTTTACTTCATTTAATGGAGGAGGTGGAGGTGGCATAATTGTTGAATTTACAATCTCTAAATCTTGCAGCAAACGGCATTTATGCAATACTTCCGTTTCCCGTACTAGCTTTTGTAAATTATCTAACTTTAAAGGTTTAAAGTTTAATATTAAATCGCCAGAACGAGCATCATTAACTAACTTTTGATACGTCTTTAAATAGTGAACCGATTCTAAACTAGATTCAATGTGCTTGTGAGATGAATTATTAAATATTTGCTGATAAGATGTAATCTACTTGCCCAAAGAGCTTTTACTTGTTCTAAACTGATTTGCTTTAAAATAATCTTTTGATTATTAATTCGAGCTAAATCAGAAAGAGGAATTGTTTTCTGGCACTTCATCCAGGTATGACGAACAATACTAATAATTACTAAAAAGTTTTTCAGATTATTGTTGTGAAAAGCAGTATTAATATTAAAAACTGGGCTAAGATCTAAAGAACCATCGGCAGATTTAGCACTAAGTTCTACCTGATCGAAACATAAGACGATTGGTTTATTATCGGTAGAAATACGCCCAAAATTGGCAATGATACCTTTAGCAGCTTCTTCAGTATCAATAACGCTACCAACTCCTAAAAGCTTTAGTTCCTCTTTGCTGATGCAATTACCTCGTAACCAGTCGCAAGCAGAGAAATATAGGTCAGGATTAGTTAAAGCATATAAAACAGTAAAAAAGTCTTTAGGCTGATAAATACCTGCCGGGTAAATACTTCTTAGTTCGCGGACAAAGTGATTCTTCGCACCCAGAAGTTTCTTTTTGATTCCTCCATCCTTATATGCAGATAAGCCTTTTAGCCAAAGAAGCAACTGAGAATCCTGTTCCCCTTCAGGAACGTGCATCAAGCCATCAACAGTATGGCGGAGAGTATGTTGCCAAATATAATCATTAACCAGACAAGGCTCAATATAAACAAAAAAAGCGCGATCGTTGAGTGTTTTCTTAAGACGACTCAATAAATAGCTTTTACCACACCCCGAATCGCCCGTAAGCAATATACTACGGGTACGGTTATCTTTAATAACGTATTCAAGAGTATTTTGAACTTGGTTAATTGCCGATTGATGAATTGATTCAACAGTTGCAACGGTAGATTTATTATTTTCTGTCCAAAAGTTACCCGTTCTGAATGTTACCGAATCAAAGGGATTGACTTCCCGTTGTATAATTTCTTTTAATGTAGCCACGTTTATACCTCTATTATCTGTATTTAAAATTGCTTGAATGCGATTAATTGATAGCGTTAATAAATTGGGATATAAAAATTAAATAGATCGACTTTATCTAGCTTTTAAAACTACATTAGAAAGCTTATAGCTTATAGCTTATAGCTTATAGCTACGAACAGTATTGCTAACTGCTTCAGATATGAAACCCGCAACGTTTGATTAATTAACCATCAAGAAAAATAACGAACCGCCGACATCCTGGGGAATACCTGCCTCTATTTGTTCGTTGGTGTAGTGCATGGCTTCAACTAAAGAACTTAATTCCAATTTGTCTTGTCGTTGAAGACGATACAACGCATCATCTAATTCTTTTCTTGATAGAGGTGGCTGTAATTTATCGCGCAAATGGAAAATTGGAAGATAATTATCTGTACCTAATTCGCTGTCGAGATCGATAATTGTTTGTAGAATCTCGCGATCGCTTGGTTTATGACTATTACTGCTATTATTTTCTTCTATTTTTGTTTGAGACTTAGATCCGTTTGCGGTAAAGGGCGATAATTGATTCGCTCGCAGATTCTTACGTAAAAAACTCAGGTAATTATTGAGTAAATTTAGACTTAAAACTGAATTAACACCTTTAGGACTATATTCTCTAGCTAAAACTTCCTTTCCCCGATCCGTTAACCAGACTTGTTCGATTTTTGTTTCAGCAGCAGTAATTAAACCTCGTTCGGCTAAACTAGCAATCAATTCATCTCGTTTTTTAGCTGGTGTAACTTTAGTTTCATTATTTTTAATTGTCTTAGTAGCGCAAGCTTTGAGAATTTTTAGTTCATCAGCATTGACGGGCAAATCTTGAGCATCTATATTTATTAGAGCTTTCCCAGCAGAGTTAATCTTAATTTTGGTAATAGTTTCACTACAATCAACTAATTCGCGATCGCATAAGTTACGACAAATACTCTGAGTTTTGGGAATTGTTGTTTTACTATTTGGCTTGAGTTCTTGAATTTTTCCCTGATAATTGTCTTTACTAATAAGCTTGAGGAGAAACTTTAATTCTTGTACTTCCATGCTTCGCGGTTTATGTTCTTTTTTTCCAGCTTATTCTGATAACTTTTGCGATCGCACTGATAAAAATACGGATTTTCCTTAATTTAACTGGAGAAACAAACAATGGTTCGGTTCGGACAGTTTTTGAGAAGAGAAGAAAAAAGCTATCCATTTGATTAAGGTAAAAGTGTTGAAAGATTACCGTACAATGGTTTATGTCCTGGTTCTCGCATCACTGGGGGTAAGCTTAAGAGTTAGAGTCCACAATCATTAGTGCGATCAAGAATACTCACTATGCGTCTGTCGAGAGCCCACTTGTCGGAATCATCTTTAAATACGCGCGCTGGAAGGTATCCTGCAGGAACATTTGGGTGAAACTTTTCCCAGAGAAAATTATAGGTCATCCAGTCTCCCTGACGCCATCCCAATTTATCGCCTAATGAATTAATAGATTTCGTCAAATTTTGGTATTCTTTATTCTGAATGCTAAAACCAAAGCGATCTTCACTATAATATTGCCAAAGAGAGTTGATGGTCTTCAAGTCGATACAGGGAAAATTTCTGATAGATTCTTTGCTTAAATTATCTCCATTGGTAGCTTCGAGCATAACATTGTATGTTTCAAGGTCTGCTTCTTTCCAATTTTTTGCTTCTAAGTAATTGCGTAGTTGAGTGTAGTCAATTCCTTTGTCGCTTTTTAATTCAACTTGTTGGTCATTTTCTGCGATCGCATTTTCAGATGTACTTTGTGCTTCCCTTCTTCTAGCTTCAGCAAGTTGTGCTTCAGCCTGACCTTGCTGACACTCATTCAGCAGGATTTCTGCTTCAGCGTGTAAGTCTGAATAATCTTTGGGAAATGTTCGGGCTTGCTGCACGCATTCTTGATATTTTTTGGCTGTCTTCAGCACCTCGATTTGCTCTAAAGCTTCTTCCTGCGTCTGTAAGTAAGACTGCCTCTGGGTTATGTAAGTATAACCAGCAAATATACTGACAAGCACAGACGCAATACCTACTCCAATCAACAGTCGAGATTTGTTGAGATGCACAAAGATATTAGCCTGGCTTGACTTTAAATCTGCTGATGGTGCTAATGAACTTGCTGAAGAAACTAAACTGGCCTTCTCATCATCATCAGGGGCTACTTCTGGACTTGGCTGTCTAGTACCTGAGGTTGGTTGGATGAGTGCGTAGCGAGCGGCTAGTGGTTTTAGTGCGTGCAGTACTTCAGTCGCAGACTGATAGCGCTCTTTGAAGTGGTAGCGTACCATCTTGATGAGTATATCTGCTAGCTCATCGCTGACCTCTGCCCGATCTCGCCAGATGACCTCACCGTCTTCATCTTCCTGCAAATGAAGGGGATCTACTCCTGTTAGGGCTTGAATGCCGATCATCCCTAGGGCGTAAATGTCACTGTTCAAGCGTGGTTTGCCTCGTACCTGCTCTGTTGGCATGTATCCTTGAGTACCAATAGAGATAGTCTTTTGATTGAGCGGCGCGTGAGACGTAATCCGTGGATCGCGAACTTGCTTGACCGCACCAAAGTCAATCAACACCAATCGACCATCTTTCTGCCGCCTAATCAAGTTGTTTGGCTTGATGTCCCTGTGAATAACCCCGGAGCTATGAACGAATTCCAAGGTCTGCAAGACATCTTGTAGCATTAGGATTACTTTGCTTTCAGACCAACGGTGTCCAGGTGGCAGTTCCGTATTGAGAATATGACCTTCGATGAATTCTTGTATTATGTAGAACTCTTGGTTTTCTTCAAAGTAAGCCAACAGCCGAGGAATCTGAGCATGCTGACCTAGCTTTTCCAAAATTTCTGCTTCTTGGTTAAACAGACGCCTGGCAGTGGGCAAAAAATTGGGATCGTTACTAGCAGGCTTGAGGAATTTGACAGCACACTTGGGATGACCGGGTCGGTGATGGTCTTCCGCAATGTAGGTTTTAGCCAATCCTCCTTCTCCCAAGACTTGGACAACTCGGTAGTGTGCGCCCACTAATTGATTTAACATTGTCTAATGTGCCTGAGCCTCAACAAAATCCTGGCGCGTAATGCAGCTTAACTAGAGTGAATGAGAAT
>JASJDX010000103.1 GCA_030064975.1 Pleurocapsa sp. MO_192.B19 | reverse complement strand
CTAAAGATGCAGCCGCAAGTTTTCCTTTGTATCGCGATCGCCTCGATCTAAAATTAATGCTACAGGCAGAAAACTACGGCATAGAATACGAACATATTAGCTGTATTTTTGGGGCTAGGGTACAGGTAAGTACTTAAGCAAAATTAATTGTATATTTTTTGATAAAGTTTTAGATGATTAATTAAATAGCGATTACGCCACCCGTTTTGCGATCGCTATAGATAAGTGCAGGGAAAATAAATCTAAAATGAGATATATCAAAGGCTTAACAAAAGATGCAGCAAAACTATTGAAAAGAATTTACAAGGAAAGTAAATATTATCAAGTAAGACAAAGAGCGCATTGTATTCTACTGAGTTATCAAAAATATAAAATATCAGAATTAATGACAATCTTTCAAGTTAGTCGAAACACAATTTATAATTGGTTGAATAATTGGGAAGATTTGGGATTAGTTGGATTATATAACCGTGAAGGGCGAGGTCGAAAAAAGCTGTTTGATTCCTTACAACAAAAAATCATCAAAGATTGGGTCAAAGAAACACCAAAAAAGTTAGGAATAGTGCAAGAAAAAATCAAAAAAGAATGGGACATCTTTGCTAGCAAAGACACAATCAAGAGGGTGGTAAAATGTCTGGGAATGAAATGGAAAAGAATTAGAAAACGAGTGGGAGGAGAACCAGACCCAGAATTATATGAGAATAAAAAACAAATTCTGCAAGCCTTGAAAAAGCTATCTGACCTGGGCTTTTTAGATTTAAGATATTTAGATGAAAGCGGGTTTTGTTTAACGCCATATGTCCCTTATGGTTGGCAAGATAAATCAGAGATATCAGGGTTCAAAACTAATAAAAGTAAACGACTAAATGTCATCGGTTTATTAAATAGAAATAATGATTTGGAGTCCTATATATTTGAAACCAAAATAACCAGTGATATAGTGATTAAATTTTTAGATAACTATGTTCAAAAAATTAACAAACAAACTGTTGTAGTTATAGACAATGCTCCTATTCATAGAAGCAAAGCTTTTGAGAAAAAAATATCAGAATGGCAACAGAAAAAATTGGAAATTTTCTGGTTACCCACTTATTCTCCACAACTCAATTTGATTGAAACTCTCTGGAGATTTATGAAATATGAGTGGATTGAAAAAGAAGCATATTTTAGCTGGAAAAATTTAGTTGAATATGTGGAAAAAGTTTTAAAAGATTTTGGAACAGAATATACAATTAATTTTGCCTAGATACTTATCTTCGTTTGCTGTAGGTGCGCTCGGTCGGCTAGGGGTCGCCTAATCGCTTTTTTGCTCGGGCAGTTTATTCTACATTCTTGGGGAATTTTTGTTCACGAAACAGCTCATAATCTGATTTTTAATCTATTTAGGGTGAGAAGTCCCGCTCTGTAATCGAAGAATTCAGAGTCGGGATGATAAGCCTGCGAGTTGAGAGGTTCGATGCCTCGAAAACGAGTATTTACCATTGGCACAACAATGTGGTAAATTGTTCGTATCAAACTTGTCCTAACTGTCGCTCTACGGTCAGAAAAGAACTATCTGACAGGTATCATGTTTGCTATGAATGTGGTTATGGTGTTGATGTAAAAGTAGATAGAGATATCGCTTCTGGGCAGGAAATCTGTAACCGAGGAGAAGAAACGTATCGGGGGACTCCCGAAAAGCAAGAAATTGGCTCTCAAGTCGTACTGTCGGGGAACTTCGTTCTAGACAAGTGGCGCAATCTATCTTCCGATAACAGGGGAGCAAGATCCAAAGCGCGATAATGGAAGCCCGCGTTCTATCGCTTTGCGATGAACGTCGGGAGGATGTCACCTATTCAAAGCTTCAAAACCCGCAATAATATCCAGCAATTCTTCGGTGATAGAAGTTTGTCGCTGTTGATTGAACTCCATGTTTAGTTCGCCAAGGCGTTCGGTAATATTTTTTTCCGCCATCTGCATTGCAGCTAGCCGACTCGTGTTTTCACTTTTTAATGATTCGGCACAGGCACGATATAAAGAGACAAAAAAGTATTGCCAAAATAAAGCTGCTGAGAGCTTATCCTTTTTCATTGTAAAGGTAGGAAGACTAGAAGAAGCCCATTTTTGTTGTTTTAAGTCTTTTAACCATTTTGAATTTAGAGGAAAGATCTGTAATCTTGTAGGACGATAAACAGTCCCTGAAATAATGCGGTTATAGATGATTACAATTTGATTGACGCGCTGTTGTTTGCGCCATGCCTCCAAAGTTAAAACTACTTCTTGAATGACCGTAGTGATTCCCATAACCGAACTGGGTAAGTTAAAACTAGCTTCACAATCATATTCTGTTGCCTGCAAGCGATCGCCTATTTTTGACCCGACATTGACCATCGCCACGTTGCCATCTTGAATTGATAAAGCTTTAAGATATTTATGAGTATATTCGGCGATTCTTTCGTTAAATTGACCGCACATACCCCAATCAGAACCAAAAACGACTACGCCAATATTCTCAGGGGGACGGATTGATTCTTTGAATAATCCTGTGGGAGATCTTTGAAGCAAAATTTGCCATCCCAGTTCGAGTGTGCGATCGTACTCAACTAATGATTCTACTGCCTTTTCATACTGATGGATGCTCACGGCTGCTAATGCCTTCATAGTTTTAACTACAGACTTTAAATCATCTGCTGTAGATATTTTGTGCCTGAGTTCTTCTACAGTTGCCATCTATATTCACCAATTAAGTTTTTTTCAGATGCTTTTAGATTTGAATCAAATTCCTTACCACTTCTCCAGCAAGATCGAGTAAAGCTTGGCGGTTGCTTTTGCTCAATTTCTTACCTAATTTTATTCTTTGGCAGACATCTAGTAATTGTTCCCTGACGGCTTGACGTAAAGTTGTTTCTATTAAACCGATCTTATCTATCGGGACGGAATCGAAAACTCCTTGAGTAACAGCCAGCAAAACCGCAATTTGTTCGGCGACAGAAATAGGTTGATACTGACTTTGTTTTAGGACTTCTCGAACTCTTTGACCCCGTTCGATACTTTTCTGGGTTGCTTCGTCTAACCGCGTACTAAAACGGGAAAATGCCTCCAACTCCTCAAATTGAGAATAGGATAGGCGTAAGTCTCCTGCTACATTACGATAGGCGGGTAACTGCGTCTTCCCCCCGACGCGAGAGACCGACTTACCTACATCAACAGCGGGTAAAATACCTTTGTGGAATAAATTAGGAGTCAGGTAAATTTGACCGTCGGTAATAGAAACTAAATTGGTCGGTATGTACGCAGAGATGTTCTGCGCCTCGGTTTCTACTATTGGTAAGGCGGTTAATGAACCTCCACCATATTCGGGACGTAAATGGGTAGCCCGTTCTAATAATCGGGAGTGAATATAAAAAATATCTCCAGGAAAAGCTTCTCTCCCTGGTGGACGACGCAACAATAAAGATAATTCTCGATATGCCCTAGCGTGTTGAATTAGATCGTCATAAACTATCAATACGTCTTTTCCCTGTGCCATAAAGTACTCTGCCATCGTCGTTGCTGCATAGGGGGTAATATATTGCAGACCTGGAGCAGTTTCTCCTCCTGCCACTACAACTATGCAGTATTCCATTGCTTTTCTCTGGCGTAACTCGGCAATTAGTTTAGCTACCGCAGAACTTCTCTGTCCGATCGCACAATAAATACAAATTACATCTTTCCCTTTTTGATTAATAATCGTATCTAGGGCGATCGCTGTTTTGCCCGTAGCGCGATCGCCTAAAATTAATTCTCTCTGTCCTTTACCAATTGGAATTAAGGCATCGATAACTTTGATTCCCGTCTGCAAAGGGACGGTAACAGGTGCGCGCTGCATAATTCCTGGTGCTTCTCTCTCTACTGGTAGTCGTTTAACCGTCGAGATTGCACCCTTATTATCTAGAGGACGACCCGTAGCATCGATGATCCTACCCAATAGCTCTTCTCCTACGGGGGCATCTAATACCCTTCCAGTTCGTAATACCTCACAACCTGCTTTCAAACCCTCGCTATCATCTAAGAGAATAATTCCCACCTCATCGCGATCGAGATTGTAAGCCATTCCCAAGCGACCGTCTGGAAACCTCACCAATTCTTCAGCCCGAACGCTGGGCAAACCTGTAGCACGAGCAATTCCTCCTCCTAGATAGGTTACAGTTCCTACCTCTTCAATATTTAACTGAGGTTGATAATTATCTAGAGTCTGCTGGGAAAGAGTAATTGATTCATTTAAAAGACTTTGCCAGGATAAATAGTTAGTGTCTGTCACAATATTTTTTTGAGACTAAATTAATATAGAGAGAATCAATTCATTTTGAAGGTAGTTCGACTCTGAAAATTTTATACTTTTCTGCTGATACTATTCAATTATGATTTTCAGCCAAAACTCTGGCTGTGGCTGTTTCCAACTCGGTTAAATAATGTTCCAAATTCCAAGAAATTTTATAACCGCGATCGCGTAACTCAATTCCGCAGATGACGTCTTCTTTTATTTCAAACTGTACTTCCGCTTTGGCAGAAATTTGTTCTCTAATAGCAGTTATTAGCCTTTCTTTTTTTTCCTGGGAGATCTCGAAAGAGCTATGGATAGTTATTATATGCTGAGGATAAGGAATCGCTGTAGTATATATTATTTCAGTTTGCAGCGGATTAAGGTGATAAAGACGTTCGATAAATGTTTCGATAATCTCTTCTTCTAGGCTCGCTTTTGCTAAATCTACTAAAGCCTTTCTGGCAGTAAAAGTTATCTGTTTGGTCAAGTGATTGCGAGTCTCAACAGCCAATTTTTGCCGCTCGCTGGCAAAATTTTCGCGCCATTGCGCCTGCAAAATATTTACTTCAGTTTCTGCTTCTTGTCTCAGTTTTAGCTGTTCTTGCTCTACTTCCTGTCTGGCTTTTTCTAACCATTGCTGCTTTTGCGTTTCTAGCTCACGTTGCTTTTTTAGATATAGTTTTTTTTTAGCCTCAGCATCTTGTTCTTTAATTGCTGCTGCTGCTAGCTGACGTTCAATTTTTTGCGCTCGCGCTGACATAGCCTGGGTAATAGGTTTATATAAAAAACGCTTCAACAATGCCACTAGAACTAGAAAGTTGATAATTTGAGCAATTACGGTAAATGGATCGATTAACATAGCCTTCTGTGATTAATTATTTTCTATCCTGCTGCCTTTTCAACAAAGTATGTCCAGAAAGGATTAGCAAAGATCAAAATCAAAGTAATTACAAAACAGTAAATAGCCGTTGATTCCACTAATGCCATCCCGACAAACAATGTTCGTGTAATATCTTTGGCTTCGTCTGGCTGTTGTGCAATCGCGCTTAATGCCTGTGCCAAGGCTTTTCCTTCCCCAAGAGCTGGGGCAATTGAACCAACGGCAATTGTCAAGCCAGCGGTAACGATAGATGCCATTGCGATTAATGCAAGATTATCCATTGATTAAATTAGATTGATTAGATTAGTAGTTAGTAGAGGCGTTACGTGTAGTAGAGACCAACGGTAGTTCGTCCTGACAGAAGTTATTGATTAGTAGTGGCTGCTGCGATAAACACCATTGCTAAGATGGCAAAAATATAGGCTTGAATTAGTCCTGTTAATAATCCCATCGCCTGCATAATAATCGGGAAAAACAAAGGTGCGATCGATAGTAAGATAGCGACAATCATCGTGCCACTCATGACATTACCAAAGAGACGTACCGATAAAGAAATAGTGTTAGAAAATCTACCGATAATATTGAAAGGCAGCATAAACGGTGTCGGTTGTAGATAGTATTTCTTGAAATAGCTTGCAATCCCTTGTTTTTTGATGCCATAGATGGGAATGGCAAAAAAAACGCATATTGCTAGGGCAGCAGTAGTAGAAAGCGACCCTGTAGGTGGTTGATAGCCAGGAATAATAGTTAGAAGATTGGAAACAGCTATAAAAATAAACAGCGTTCCAATAAAAGGAATATAAGGTTCTGGTTTTTGTTGACTTACTTCTTCGATCTGATTACCGATACCCTGCACTAAAACTTCTAACAGATTTTGCCCTGGAGAAATTTTGGTAGATGCCGATAATTTACGAGTAACTAGCCAAGAAGCTAAAACAAGTAAAGCCATTACTAACCAGGTGAAAACTAAGGTGGCATTAATAATAATTATGCCTCGTTGCCAGAATATTATTTGGTCTGGAGTTAGATTCATAATTTAATAATTGGTTGGCGAAGGCGTTACTTTGCTACGTGGTTGAATTAACAAAATCATTATGGTTCTAATTGCTAAGAATCCCAGACAACAAACTAATAAAGGAATTATTTTATATACGCTGTTGCTACTAAGGATGAGAGATATAATAAACAAGATAATTCCAAGTCTAAATAGGAAACTAAAAAATATCAATCGATAAGGATGCCGAGTTTTGGGAAGTTGTTGCACTGTTAGCCACAAACCACCAAAGTAGAACAATCCTAAACTCGCTCCTACTATAAAGGCAATTATTGGTATCAATGTTTTACCCTCTGACTAAGTTGTTGGAAACATCTTAAAAGCAGAATTTGAGGAATTTGTGATGCTCAGTTAGAGGACTGTTTTTGTAGCAGTGGACGCAGCAGCAATGGAGCAGCAGTACAAGTTATTGCCGAAACTATAATCATGCTGGTAAAAATCTGCGGTGATGCTGCCCAATCCCCTAATTGTCTGCCTCTGTCCATGATTACCATGGCAATCTCGGCACGGGGAATCATACTAATACTCAGTAATAAGGCACTGGTCTTGTCTGTAGTTAGAACAGCGGATAATCCCGTTCCGATTAGCTTACCTAATACCGCCACAGTTAGAAGAATCATAACCAAATTCAGGCTGGTATTGAAAGACTCGATCTCTAACTGCAAGCCAATATAGATAAAAAAGAAAGGAACAAAAAAATCATAAAGCGTACCAAATGACGCATCGAAATTAACTGCATCGGGATCGCGACAAAATACTAGCCCAGCAAAAAACGCCCCTACCGCTACGGAAAAGCCCATCAATCCCGCCAAAGCAGCAATTATAAAAGCCGTTCCTGCTACCATCAACATCGGATCTGGTGCTGGTTCGAGTTTCTCAAACCAGCGCGTCATTGGTTTTTCTAGATAGCGAAATAGAATAAGGCAAAAAGTACCAAAAATACCAACCTTTAGCAAAAAAGGGCTAATAGTTCGCATAAATACGGGCAGGATGTTAGCTTCGACATCGCCGTTGAGAACTGGTATCATAGCAAAAAATAAAGACATCAAAGCGATCGCCACAATATCATCCATTTCGGCAATATCGATTAATAGTTCGCCATTGTCAGTATTTAAAGCCTTAGCTTCTTGCCAAACACTGACAGAAATACCCACACTAGTAGCCATCAATGCAATACTAATAAATAGACTGGGTATAAATTCTAGCTGAAGAATTTTCGAGGCTGCCCAAAAACCCAGAATACCGCTACAAGAAAGATTACCCAACAAAATAAAGCTAGCGCGGGGTAATTGGCGGATTAACCCCTCAAGGTTACTTTCCAAACCAACCCGAAACAACAGCGAGATAATGCCCAACTCGGCAAGAAAAGCATAGACTTCTCTTACGGGGGGTGATAAAAAATACACTTGACTATTGAGAAAGCCTGCAATGACACCTAAAAGTAAATAGCCAACCAAAGGTGGAATACCAATTCTTTCTGAGCCAGCTTTGATTAGAATACTGACAATAATAGTTACTCCTACGAGCAAAACCAGGAATAAGAGCAAAGTTTCTCCTTCAATCACTTTGACTCTCCTTGTTAATCCAATACCAGGCATTGAAACAGCCTAGAGCTACGCCAATGACTAAACACATTAAAGTCCAAGAATATTTACTCCGAATATGGGTATCGATCCACACTCCTAAGGCAATCCCTAACAATGAAGGAATAGTTACTGACCACCCCACCATGCCGAAAGTACCAAATCCAAACCAGATGTTGTTTTTTTCTTTTCTAGCTTTTAATTTGCGATCGCTTTTACTCGTTATCTGACGCTGAAAACCTTGCCACCGCGATCTTTGTTTAGCCATGTCCTAACTCCTTGAAATGGCGCATCATACTAACTTCAAACTGTGCCAAAGCCGAACGAGTTAATTTTTCTTTCTCATCCAACACCCGAAACTGTTCGGCAACGGTTTGTTTAAGAGTTTCTAAATCTTTGCCTTTAATGGCATTACGAGTTGATACTAAAACTTCAGCACCACATTTAACTAAAATTCCCTCATCCACTGCCACAAATATTTCTTCTCCCCCTTTAATAGTAAAGCTGAGTATTCCAGGGACTAATGCAGCAACAAAATCAACATGGTTGGGCAGCAGACAAAAGTGACCATTTTCTGCTTCGGCAATAATTTTAGTAACTTCGCGATCTATTAAAACGACTGTAGGAATTAAAACTTTCAGTTTCATCTCAATCCAAGCCTGTCCTACTTTGTACTAGTTTATTGGACCCCATCTAACCTTTTGTCGACTTACCATTACCAGCAAAATTATGAGCAGGTAAATTATTTTGCCCTAACCTACCTGACTGCAACCATTGATCTGCTATCTCAGTTTTTCGCGCTTTTTGAAGTTGCGATCGCAATTGTTCTCCTTCGAGAATTTCATGCTCTAATAAGGCTTGAGCTAATTCTTTTAATAATTCGTGGTTATTTTGTAAAATTGCTATGGCAACTTGATGTGCGCTATCGATCACAGCTTGGACTTCGCGATCGATTTCTTCGGCAATCTTAGGACTTACTTGACGACGAGGATTAGTCATACCTTGAAGAAACTGTTGTTGGACTTTATCAAAAGCAATTGGACCAAGGCGATCGCTCATACCATAAAGAGTTACGTATCTCTCGGCTAAGTCAGTCGCCTTTTGAATATCATCACTTGCACCAGTAGATACTTTACCAAAAATCAATTCTTCGGCTGACCGCCCACCCAGTAAAGTGGTAATCCGACCGCGAATTTCATCTTCAATCATTAAAAAACGATCTTCTTCTGGCAGTTGTAGGGTATAGCCTAATGCACCAATACCACGAGGCACAATGGAGATTTTTTCGATTTTATCAGTTCCAGGCATTAGGGAGCCGACTATGGCATGACCTACTTCATGATGAGCAACAGTTTTCTTTTCAATTTCATTGAGTATCCGCGATTTTTTCTCTAGTCCTGTCAAGATTCTTTCGATAGCTTCATTAAAATCTTCCATGATTACCGCAGGACGGTCATGACGAGCGGCCAGCAATGCAGCCTCATTAATTAAATTTGCTAAATCCGCCCCTGCAAAACCAGGTGTTCGGGCAGCCAGTTTATCGAGATCGACATCTCCTGCCAATCGAACATTTCTGGCGTGAACTTCTAGAATTGCTAGTCTGCCAGACTTATCAGGACGATCCACTACAATTTGACGGTCAAAGCGACCAGGACGTAACAGTGCAGGATCGAGAACTTCAGGACGGTTAGTAGCAGCCAACAGAATTACCCCCGTATTGGGTTCAAACCCATCCATTTCAGCTAATAATTGATTTAAAGTTTGTTCCCGTTCGTCGTTACCACCCATCAATGATCCCGCAGCAGTGCGAGATTTACCTAAAGCATCTAGTTCATCGATAAAAACAATTGCAGGAGCGTACTTTTTAGCGCGATCGAATAAATCCCTGACTCTTGACGCACCCACACCGACAAACATTTCGATAAATTCCGAACCAGAAATACTAAAGAAAGGAACTTGAGCTTCTCCTGCGATCGCTTTTGCCAAGAGAGTTTTACCCGTACCCGGAGGACCAACTAATAGTACTCCTTTCGGGATTTTTGCTCCCAAAAGAGAATATTTAACTTGATGCTGCAAAAAATCGACAATTTCATAAAGTTCTGCTTTAGCTTCGTCAATTCCTGCTACATCATCGAAGGTAACGTCCATCGTGCCTTCAGAATAAATTCGAGCATTACTGCGACCAATGCCAAACGGACTTGTTCCAGTACCTCCTTGTTGACCCCGATTAAAGAAAAAGCTAGCTAAATTAAGAATTAGAAAGAAGAAAAGAGTAAACTTAATAAAACCCCAAGCTCCATTCCCACTATTTGAGGGAGTAGCGGAAAACTCTACCTGATGCTGACGTAGCAGTTTAGGTAGTTCTGTATCCTGTTCTACTATGACCGTAGTAAATACTTGCTTCAATTCATCATCAATTGATGGAGATTTGAGGACATATTCAATATGACTAGAGCCGATAGTTACACTTGCAACGCGATCGCTTTCTACTAAATTAATAAATTTGCTGTAAGGTTGAGACTTATTTACTGGAGTTGTGGGAATAAACAAGCTAAATAAAATTAAGCAAATCGCAGTAACTATCATGCTCCATCCTACTGGACTCGACTGTGGTGTTTTAGTTGATTTTTGTCGTTTGGGCATCTTTATTTCTTCCATCAATTCAGTTTTGCTACCAAGTAAATAAAAAAAATTTTGCGCTCAACTACTAACTAATATTCGAGTCTCGTTAGATAATAAATCGCATACTTCTCGATCGGATACCTGACTAAAATCTTCATACCAGAAACCGACTGCATTCAAAGATTTTGGTTTGACTAAATAAGAAATATGATCTACCAGGGTTTCTAGTTGTTTGATTCCTTCACAAGAAACAATGGGAGTAGCAATAATAATCTTTTGCGGTTGATGTTTCTGCAAAGCGGTTACCGCAGCGTGCATCGTAAAACCAGTGGCAATACCATCATCAGCAACTATAACTATACTTTTCCCTATTTCCAGCATGGGACGATAGTGTCGATAACAGCGTTCGCGCCATCTTAATTCGGCTTTAACTTGTGCTGCGATCGCCTGAATCTGTGCTGGTTCTATACCGCTGTTTTTGTTGGTTGTGTCGATAATAGTTATGTTGCCACTATAGTCATGAACTAAAGCATCTTCGGCAATCGCTCCCATTGCTATTTCTGGATAGTCTGGTAAGCCTATTTTTTTTACCAAACAAACATCTAGGGGAAGATGCAAACGCTTGGCTATTTCATAAGCTACGGGGACACCACCACGAGGCAATCCGAGAACTATTGCTTGGGGGTGGTTAAGATAAGAAGTCAGTTTTTCGGCTAATCTTCTTCCTGCTTCACGTCTGTTGGAAAAAACTGCATTCATTGTATTCACCAGTTGTATTCACCAGTTTCTGTTCTCAATCATCAGGATAGATCGCAAGCTTGAGGAAGTTGTGAGTGTCTTGATTTTTAGTTAGTAACTTTATTTTTTGGTATTCCGTTATGGTTAAATAAAAAGTCGCTTTGGTGTAATTGTTATGCGTGCCATGATTTTCGATCGAGTAGGTCAACCGTTACGAGAAGATGAATTACCTAGACCCACTCCCAAACCAGAACAAGTATTACTTAAAGTTCATGTCTGCGGAGTATGCCGTACAGATTTACACATAGTTGATGGCGAACTCACAAAACCAAAACTTCCTTTGGTATTAGGTCATCAAATTGTAGGAACGGTAGTAGAAACGGGAAAACGAGCTACGAAATATTCTTTGGGTACTCGCGTTGGCGTACCCTGGTTGGGACATACTTGCAATTGTTGTCGTTATTGTTTGGCCAGAAGAGAAAACTTATGCGATCGCGCCCTCTTTACTGGCTACGATCTCAATGGTGGTTTTGCTGAATATGCCGTTGCTGATGAAAGCTTTTGCTTTCCAATTCCCGAAGGTTTTCCTGATTTACAAGCAGCACCACTACTTTGTGCTGGATTGATTGGTTATCGCTCCTATCGGATGACAGAAGAGGCAGAAAAGATCGGTTTTTATGGCTTTGGTGCAGCAGCACACATTTTGATTCAGGTGGCAAATTATCAAAATAAACAAGTATATGCTTTTACGAGAGCGGGAGATACTCAAGGGCAGCAATTTGCCCGTCATCTGGGTGCAGTTTGGGCAGGGAGTTCAGATGAATTACCACCAGAAGAGTTGGACGCAGCGATTATTTTTGCTCCCGTAGGTAAGTTAGTTCCCGCAGCTTTAAAAGCGGTTAGTAAAGGTGGTATCGTAGTCTGTGCGGGTATTCACATGAGCGATATTCCTAGCTTTCCCTATCAAATTCTGTGGTCGGAACGGGTGTTGCGTTCGGTTGCCAATTTGACTCGCCGAGACGGAGAAGAGTTTTTGGCTTTAGCTCCTCAAATCCCGATTCAGACTGAGGTTACTGCTTTTCCCCTAGAACAAGCTAATGACGCTTTAAATGCTTTAAGAACAGGCAAAATTAAAGGTGCTGCGGTGCTGGTAGTCAAGTCATAATTTCTAATTGACAATATGCCGACAAATTTTCAATTCTTGACCAACTCGACTAAAATTGTGTTTCTTCAATGGCATCCCAAGCAGCTTCACATTCCTGCTCTATTTCTTCCTGTAAATCGGCAGCGACACGATTATGTAAGAGAGTTTCCTGAATTTTTAACGACAGGCGATCGGCAGTAGATGGTAACAATGCTTTTGACTTCATAATCAAATCGGTTGTAGAAATCATGCCTAAAAGCCTTTTTTGAATTACGGGCGCTCTGGCAATTCCTGTTTCGGTAAATAACCGCGCCACATTTTTCAAATCCAAATCGGGATTAACAACAATACAGGGTTTTGTCATAATCTGATAGACCATAACCGATTCGGGATCTACATCTTTGCTAACTACTTTATAAATAATGTCTGTTTCAGTAACAATTCCGTAAGCATCGTCTTCGCCTGGTTCAACAATCAAAGAACGCACTTTTTTATCCCGCAT
>JASJDX010000587.1 GCA_030064975.1 Pleurocapsa sp. MO_192.B19 | reverse complement strand
TGCTAACCTTATAATCGCTTTGCAAATAATCGATCGCTCTTTATAGAGATCGTTGTTAACTGAATATGGCAACTACTACTTGGACTCGAAGACACATCTTATCGCTAATCGATCTTACACTTGGGGAATACGAAACTGTTTTGCAGACTGCGGCTAGTTTCCGCGAAGTGCTATCTTCAGGAAGGACGAAAAAAGTTCCTGCTCTGCAAGGGCAAGTAGTAGCTAATATGTTTTTTGAGCCTTCTACTAGAACTCGTAGTAGCTTTGAACTGGCGGCTAAAAGGCTATCGGCAGATATCCTAAACTTTTCACCAGGAACTTCTTCCTTAACTAAAGGAGAAACTATTTTAGATACGGCAAAAACCTATTTAGCAATGGGTGCAGACATTATGGTGATTCGTCATCAACAAGCGGGAGTTCCTCAAGCGATCGCAACTGAAATGGATCGGCTTAATTCTGGAGTAACAATTCTTAATGCTGGCGACGGTTTACATCAACATCCTTCTCAGGCGTTATTAGATTTATTTACTCTTACTTCGGTATTAGATCCAGATAATCCCCGTTTAGAATTGCTAGAGGGAAAAAAAATCGCGATCGTCGGTGATATTCTGCATTCTAGGGTAGCCCGTTCTAACATTTATAGTTTGACCGCAGCAGGAGCAAAAGTCCACTTAGCAGCACCAGCAACTTTATTACCAAAAGCTTTTCTGCAAATGGTGGCTCAAAAACACCAGGATAAGTTATTTCTCCATTGGGAATTAAACCCTGCCTTGCAGGATGCCGACTTTGTGATGACGCTACGGTTACAAAAAGAAAGAATGACAGCTAATTTTATTCCGAGTTTACGAGAATATCATCAATTGTTTGGCATTACTCGCGATCGCCTTAAACTATGCAATCCTAATGTTAGAGTATTACACCCAGGGCCTACTAATCGCGGTGTAGAAATCACCTCTGATTTAATGGACGATCCTCACTTAAGTCTAATCCCCAACCAGGTAGCTAGCGGTGTAGCAACTCGGATGGCATTATTATATTTAATCGGAATTAGCGATCGCTAAACGCCTGACTAGATAGAAAGCAGGTAATAATTATCGGTAATCAGAACAGTAATCAGAACAATAAAAAACTGCCCTAGAGCAGAGCAGTAATTAGAGCAGTAATTATTAACACTGAATTGTGTACTTGATTTTTATTTAGCAAAAACAAACTGCTAAACTGTTAAACCAAACCGATTTCTTCAGATGTACGGTGCAATAGAGAAGCTTGACGATTTCTATTAGCTTTTTCCCGCTTAATTGCTAACCGGCGGGCGCGTTCAGCAATAGATGTAGTTTTTGGTCTTTCTGTTGGAGTAGATACAGGTTGATTAGAGTATTTCACACCTCGATAAGTTAGATTTAATCTTGGTTGAACTAGTAATGGTTTGTTCAGATTGTGAAATCGCCAATCTAATCCCCGATATTTTCCGCCAACTTCACCTTCTGCAAGGGAAACAGCAGGTGGATTATAGTCGTATTCTATTCCGCGATAACGTAATTTCATGATTTTCGCCTCCAATTGTAATTAACAACATCGCGAGGCGCGTTCCTTCGGGATCTTGTCCCTACTTCCGTTTCTCTATTTCTTACCAGAGAAATGAACGATTTCTTATATGTACCTTTAGTATAGACAATGGAAATGAAATTAGCAGCTAATTTGTATTCGGTAAACAACACTTTTTTGGTTAATTGTTGATGGTTGATGGCGACAAAGATAGGAATAGTGATTTAACTCCAGAACAACAAGCCGCAGCTTATGCACCCTGTAGTGTGGTGATTACTGCGGGGGCGGGGACAGGGAAAACTCATATGTTAGCCCAGAGATATCTTTATTACCTACGGGAAAGAAATTTATCGCCCTTGGAGATAGTTGCAGTCACCTTTACCGAAAAAGCAGCCACAGAATTGCGATCGCGGATTCGTGTTTTAGTTAGCCAACAATTACCCCAACGTCTCGATCTTTTGGCTGAGTTGGAAGCAGCCCAAATTAGCACAATTCATGCTCTTGCTGCGCGTATCTGTCAGGAACACTTTCAGATACTCGATCTTACTGCGGATTTTAAAGTATTGGACGATTTAGAAGGGCAAGTCTGGTTGAAAGATGCTTTACAAACGGCATTAATTCAATTACCCCCAGAGGTTTATCAGATAATTCCCTATTCTTTATTGCATGATGTTTTAAGCAAATTATTAGACGATCCGTATACTGCCAGTACAGCACTGCGTCAGGGTATCCAAGACTGGAAAAAGCTAATTGCTGATGCCCGTATTAAAGCTGTAAAAATTATAATCAATGATTCAGCATGGCAAGAAACTTGGTCAGTATTGCAAAAGCACCAGGGCAAAGAAGGGGATAAATTAGAGGCAATTAGGCAGTCTGTATTAGAGGCGATGGAGGATCTGGAGGATGCAGAAAATATTGATTCGGCGATCGCAATTATTGATCGAGTAAACCTGCGGGTAGGTAGCAAGAAGAATTGGCAGGATGATGATCGAAAGGCAGTTAAAGAAGCTTTAAAACTTCTCCGAGAGTCCGTTAGAAGAGTTATTAGTCAAGGGTTACTCAGTCTAGAATTAACTAGTGCCGATCTAGAATTAGAATTAATGCTTCCTGCTTTAACTGAAGCCTATCAGGAAGTTAACGATTATCTTAGTCGTCTGAAGCTACAAAAAAAAGTTCTCACTTTTAGTGATTTGGAGATATACGCGTTACAAGCCTTAGCTAATGTTCAGGTACAAGACTATTATCGTCAGCGATGGCAAGTATTTTTAGTTGATGAATTTCAAGATACCAACCCCACCCAAGCGGAATTACTCAATATTCTGACAGCAAATGCTGAATTAACCATTGTCGGGGATATCAAACAGTCAATTTATGGCTTTCGGCGGGCAGATATTCGCGTTTTTCAACAGTTTCGCCGCCGCATTTTAAATAATAACGGCAAAGAAGTTATCCTCAGTAACAGCTTTCGCACCCATCAAAAATTAATTAATCGTTTAAATCAAGTTTTTGCACCTTTACTGCGAGAAAATCATCAACAATTAGAAGCATATCGTTGGTCAACTCCGATCCAGGGTGAAGGCGGTAAAGTTTTTAATTACTTACAGGTATTAACTATTGGCGATCCTTTTGTTCAAGAAGGAGAGGAAAAGCCAGCCAAACCCAATAAAACTCAACGTCAGCGAGTAGAGGCATACTGTTTGGCAGAAAAAATCAAGCAAATGCTAGATAAAAAAACTCCAGTATTTGATAAGCAAACCAGGCAGACTCGCCCTATTGAAGCAAAAGATATTGCTATTCTTACTCGTACCTGGCAACCTTTAGAAATCTATGGTGAAGCTTTAGCTGCTGTAGGTATTCCCGTTGCCCCTGCGGGGGGAGGAAATTTGTTAGCTACCAGAGAAGCAAAAGATGCCAGCGCACTATTACGGTTTCTAGCTAACCCACGGGATGATATTGCTTTGGTGGCGTTGTTACGAAGTCCTTTTTTTGCCATCAGCGATCGCCTTTTATTTCAATTGCGTTCTTCATTTTATAAACAAGATGAGACTACTGAAGATAGTTGCTGGTGGGATGAACTGAAAACAGCCCAGTTGACTGAATTAGAACATCCTGTTAAGGTATTGCAGCAGCTATTAAAACAGCGTCAGTCTGAAACACCATCGCGTATTCTACAAATTGCCGATCACCTGACGGGATATACGGCGGTAATAGCTAATTTGGCTGGTGCATCACGAAGAATAAACGATTATAAGGGTTTTCAGCAACTAGTCAAGGATTTGGAACAGGGTACTTATGATTTATTTGGGGTAGTGCGTCGCCTCAAACGTTTATCCCTAGAAGAAGTAGCCGTACCCCGCCCGATACTAGCAGTGACTAACGCTGTCTCGTTGATGACTATTTTTGCTGCTAAAGGTTTAGAGTGGTCTTTAGTGGTAGTTGCAGATTTAAGTAAAGAACGTCCCAAGTCTTCTCCCTCAGTACGTTTCGATGCTCAATTAGGAGTGGCGATTAAAAGTAAGGATCGCACAGGAGAAATGCAAAAACCAGTGTTGTATAGCTGGTTGGAATATTTGAATGAACAAAAAGAAAGAGAAGAAGCGGTAAGAGTATTATACGTGGCATTAACTAGAGCTAGGGATTATTTGATCTTAAGTGCTGCCGAACCCTATAAGGGCGAATTAAATCGCCTACAGCGTGGTTTAACTGCTGCGTCAATACCTACTATCACCATTCCCTATACCGACAGCAAAGCCTTACCTCCTATCCCTCAAATATCTCCTATTGCCGAACATCTGCCACCCCTATTACTAAATTCCGTAGGCTCAGGATTATCTGAACTCCCTGTTACCGCCTTAACTGACTATGCAAGATGTCCTCAACGCTTCAAACTGCACCTAATTGATGGACATCCAGGTATGGGGGAAGGATTAGCTTACCGAATGCAGACTGGTACTTTGGTACATAAAGCCTTAGAACATAATATTACCCAGGTTCAAGATTTACTACCCTTTGCAGAGGAAGATTGGTCACAGGAAGTCTTTACCGAAGCGATCACCCTGGCACAAAGATTCTTTCAATTGCCCATCTATCAACACTTTCGCCATACCGCAGTAGCTAAAGAACAACAGATCAGCTTCCAACTGGGGAAAATAACTTTTAATGGCGTAATCGATCTCGTTGGCGATAATTGGGTACTAGACTATAAAAGCGATCGCTCTATAAACCCAGAAGATCACCGTTTTCAACTCTGGGTATATGCCCAAGCCTTAAAACTGCCTAATGCTCACATTGCCTATCTACGTCACGATTATATCCATAGTTTCACTGAGGCTGATTTAACTGTAATTGCTCCAGAGGCGACTACTTTAGCCCAGCAAATTTACTTGGGTAATTACACTGCCACCCCCACCATGGAAAAATGCGCCGCGTGTCCCTACATAGCCTTCTGCGACTACGCCATGATTTAATTTTTAATTTTTAATTTTTAATTCTTAATTTTTATTTATTCATTCAAGCTTCATCATAAGCTTCAATATCCAATAAATGAATATAAGGCTCAACTAACTCTTCTCGTTGAAAAGCGATCGCTCTAAGCAAATGCCAATCTTCCAAGGCTTCAAAAGGAGAGTCATACTCATCTTGTTCCAAACGACTAGCAATTATCGCTACATCTCCAGCCGTCATGTTTACGATATTTTGTTTCATCAACTTTAAAGAAGTCATTAATCTATATTCCCTCATTAACTAAAGCCGAAACTAAAGCCGATTAAAGCCATAGTAAAATTCTAACTCAAATAACTCTTTTTGTAGTTTAAGTCGCTCCACTTAATTTTTTAGCCGACTGCGGAAGAAAGCCAATCAACCAAATCTCCGACTTCCTACTTTCTTCAATTATCACCGCTCAATATAAGATGAGTGTCCAGGATTAATTTATTTTTTGCTTCTGTATTTTCTCTTAGATAAAATACATTTTATTTTTTACACTTTGTTAATTAAAACACCGTGAATTTATGGACATTTTTTATTGCCAAAAGCTTAAAGTATTATTAGTAAACCGAACTAATTATTTTTATCTATAAACATCATTTTTTTTGTTGTCTAATATACGTAGATACACTAATGACGAGTTAATCGAACAATGTTTAATTATTGATAGATGTTGCTCTATGTTTATCTAATTGTATATGGCTCAAAAATATATCTTGCAAGTACTTTTGTACACATATGTGTACAAAAGT
>JASJDX010000102.1 GCA_030064975.1 Pleurocapsa sp. MO_192.B19 | reverse complement strand
GTGGTAAAAAATGGTTCAAAAATGCGATCGATAATTTCAGGAGCAATGCCGATACCAGTATCGGAAACAGTAATTAACAGATAAGACCCCTCATGGGCATCTAAATGTAATCGGGCAAAGCTTTCATCAATCGGAAAATTCTCGGCAGTGATTTTAAGTTTACCGCCATTTGGCATGGCATCTCTGGCATTAACTGACAAGTTCATCAATACCTGATGCAGTTGGTTAACATCGGCATTTACCGTCCAGAGGTTTTTGGGGACGCTTACTTCTAATTCTATGGATTTGGGAAAGGTTTCGGTGATTATTTGCTGAATTTCAGTGATTAAATGGCGTATTTGGACGATGCCTCTGTCTCCTTCCATACCCCGTGAGAAGGTAAGAATTTGCTTGACTAAAGCAGTTCCCCGATTAGCATTGTTTTCCATGATTTTGAAAAACCCTTTGGTCTGCTCGTCTACGTCGGGTAGTTTGAGGGGAAGTAGTTTAGAGAATCCGAGAATAGGTGCGAGAATATTATTTAGGTCGTGGGCGATGCCACCAGCCAACGTTCCCAAGCTTTCTAACCTTTGAGTGCGGAGGAATTGCGCCTCTAGCTGTTTTTGTTCGGTAATGTCGGCATTGACCACTAAATACGACCGAGGATTTCCCGCCTCATCTTTTACCAAAGTCCAGCGACTTTTCACTATGATTTCTGACCCAGCCTTAGTAACGTGATTTAGTTCTCCCTGCCATTCCCCACGCTCTAGGACAGTCTGCTGAATTTCTTTTAATCGCGCTGTCGATTGTCGATACAAAGGTTCGTTTACATTTACTGCTAATACTTCTGTTGCTGTCCAACCGTATAAGTTTTCCGCTCCCTGATTCCAAAATAAAATTTTGTCATCTAAACCGCGAACCATAATTGCGTCAGTTGCCACATCCAGCAAAGCTGCCTGTTCGCGGATTTTTTCTTCAGCGAGTTGGCGATCAGTCATATCAAAAATCACGCCATCAATTTGCGGTGCTTGACCTTCAGCTTGTGTGACTTTGCCTTTTTCCCAAAAATGTCGGATGTTGCCTTGTTTGTCTTTAATCCGATACTCAACTTCAAATGACTGTTGTTTAGCAAGAGCTTTTTTTACTGTTTGAATAACTTTTGGTCGGTCGCTAGGCAAAATTAAAGCATCGAGCGAGCATACCTTACTTGTTGTTAATTCCTCTTGACTATAGCCAGTCATTCTCTGCACCATATCGTTAAAGAAAATCATCCGATTACTTTCTTGAGGAAAAACACGATAAGCAATTGCGGGTAAATTTTCAGCCAAGGTACGGTGTGATACTTCACTAATGCATAAATCTTTTTCCTGTCGTTTGCGATCGCTGATATCACGGTTAATACCAATTGTGCTAACTAAATTATTCTCTCGATCGTAGAGAGGAACAACAATCGTGTCGCAAACTCCCTCAGTGCCATCTTTGCGAATAAAATTAATTTCACCAGTCCAGTTACCTTTATTCATCAAACTTTTAAGAACTCGATCTGTAAGAGTAGCTGACTCTTCTGGCTTATGTAGTATGCTAGGAGTCCGACCCAGAACTTCAGATTTTTTATAACCAAACATCCTCTCGGATGAAGGATTCCAGTCAATAATACGACCCTCAAGATCGGTTAAAATCACCGCATCATAAAGAGAGTTAAAAATTAATGCCTGTCTGCGTAATTCTTCTTCTCGTTCTTTGCGATCGCTGATATCGATTACCGAGCCGATATAGCCTTTAAATTGACCGTTATTGCCAATCCAGGGTGTGGCAGCATCAATTGCCCAACGATATTCACCATCATAGCGACGCACGCGGTAATCGAGTTGAAATGCTTCTTGGCGTTCGTTAGCACGCAAGAAAATTGTTTGAGCCGCAGCGCGATCGTCGGGATGTATGGCATCCATCCAACCAAACCCTAATCCCGTCTCTTTAGTTTGACCCGTAAATTCACACCAGCTTTGACTCACGTAGGTGCAGTAGGCAGTCTCATCAGTCACCCAAACCATCATTGGAGCATGATCCGCCAGATTGCGGAATCGTTGTTCGCTATCGCGCAAAGCTGCTTCGGCTTGTTTGCGCTCGGTAATATCACTAGCAATGCCATCTAAACGAATTGGAGTACCTAGCTCATTGTAAATAATCTGGGCGCGGTCTAAAAGCCAACGAATTTCTCCATTAGGACGCACAATTCGATATTCAATATTTTTGCTCCCTTCTTCTAACAGACATTGAGAAAAATGACTGACTCGTTCTCGATCTTCGGGATGAACCACTTCTAACCAAAGATTGGAATTTGCGTAAAATTCAGCACAGGAGTGACCGTAAACTTTCTCGGCTGCTTGGTTCATGTAAATCATCTCAAAAGTCTGGGGATCGACCGACCAAACAACATCTTCGAGAGAAGTGAGAATATTATCTAATCTTTGTTCGCTAACTTGTAAAGCCAAGCTAGTTTGCTGACGCTGTAAGGTACTGGCAAAGATCTCGCCGATAACCTGGAGCAGATTAATTTTGCTTGGTGACCAAATTATCTGCTGAGAAAAGGAAGCAAAACCGAGCCAACCAACAATCCGAGCGCTTTCTCTGTAGGGAATGATGAGCAAAGATTTGAGGTTAAAAGTTTGCCAGCTTTCACGGTCTGTTGCTGCTTCTGATGGTAACTCAGCTACGCTATTGACATAAATAGTTTCACCTCGCTCGATCTTAGCGATCGCCCAAGGGAACAAGGTAACTCGAAGGTCTTGAGCATTTTGAATCTGGGGGACAGCTTCTGGTATCGACCACTCATGGGTCATAGAAAAGGTGCTGCGATCTTCAGAAAAACGGAATATATAGCTTGTCTCAACCTGGACAAACTCGCTAATGGTTTGAAGAGCAGATGTGATTTCTGTAGATAGTTGTTCGGTAGATACAGTTAAAAAACGAGCCGAAATATTGGCAATCAGGCGTTCAAACTCTAGCTGTTGCTCTAATTCCGCCTTTGACTGTTGTCCTTCGTTGGCTTGAGCGATGATATTGGCGATCGCACAGAGAAAATTAAGATCATCTTGAGTAAACACGCGATGTCGAGTAGTATGAGTTCCCAAAGTACCAAACGCTCTGCTATTACCAGAAATAACCACGCTCATTCCACTTACTACCTGATGATCCAGCAATAGATCGCTGGCTTGAAAACGAGTTTCCGAGTCTAAATCTGTAACTACAACTGGTTCTGAATTGAGAAAAGTATAACTACACTGACCGTTGGTATCGGCTCTGATGGTAGTAACTCCTACTAGTCCTTCGTGCCAGCCTTTCCCCGCTTTGAGTAACAGATTCTCTCCATCTGGCAGCAGTTCCAAAACTTTGCAGTATTCCACCTCTAGGGTATCGGCAACCAAATTTACCGCTAGGTCTAAAATGCTATCCAAATCAGCGGAGAGGGCAAACTGCCCTAGTTCGGCGACTGCCTGTTGTTGTCTAACTCGATTGCGGAGTTGCGATCGAGCTAAAGTGCGATCGCTGATGTCCTGAGCTAAGGATAAAATAGATATTAAATTACCCGACTCATTTAGTAGAACTGAGTTGTGCCATTCACAGTGGATAACCGAACCGTTTTTAGTATAGTTGCGGTTGTGACAAACATTACGAGGTTCGTTACCCTTTCGTAACCGATCTGCAATTATAGTTAGGCGATCGAGGTCTTCGGCAAAGACAAACTGCCAGTCTCGCCAGTGCTTACCCAAAACTTCGGACTCTTGCCAACCAAAGATCTCTTCTGCTCGTTTCGACCAATGCTTGACGCG
Organism: Pleurocapsa sp. MO_192.B19; assembly: GCA_030064975.1. Taxonomy (GTDB): domain Bacteria; phylum Cyanobacteriota; class Cyanobacteriia; order Cyanobacteriales; family Xenococcaceae; genus Waterburya. The sequence goes on along the minus strand of JASJDX010000102.1, from coordinate 9,033 downwards.
AAAATCATTATCCCACTCCACCACCGCTAGCGGAGAGTTCTCGACGTGAAAAGATAATTGTTGATGGGTTTGTTTTAATTCGGCTTCATTGCGCTTGCGCCGTTCTATTTCTCGCTGAAGCTGTTGATTGGCGGTTGCAATAACCGAGGTACGTTCTTTTACTTCTTGCTCTAATTCCCGATTACGACTGTGTAAGAATGCTTCTCGTTCGGTTTCTAGCTGACACACCTGACGCTGCAACATCTCTACTACCCCATACATCTCTGAGGGGTTAAGCACCTCTAGCAAGCTAGTTTGGGTGACAATGCCTACTAATTCTCCTTGTGCGCCTCCTACCAATAATCTTCTGACTCGACGCTGCTGCATCTGTTGATGTATCGACCATAAGGAATCTTCGGGACTAATTAGAAATAACGGCGCACTCATTAGGTTGCGAACGGGCTGTTCCAAATCTAGGTTCAGGTTTTGATACTGGATGAGATCGCGCTCGGTAATAATTCCCACGGGATGAACCAGAGAATTATTAGTTGCGGGATCGAGTTGAGTTTCGCAGATAGCTACGCAGCTTACCCTGTGGTTTGCCATCAATCGTGCCAAATGCCTGACCGTATCATCGGGACTAGCACGAACAACTTTAGGACGCATCACTTCCCGAACCTTGCGCCACTTCATCAGGTTAACTGGCTGTAGCTTTTGGCGAATATCTTTAGCCGTAACCAATCCTAATAAGCGACCATCTTCCTTTAATATAGGCAGGTGACGAATGGAATGCGATCGCAGCAAACCCAAAGCTAAAAAGACATCCTCTGTACCAGTAAAAGTCAAAGTCACCATTTCTCGGCTCATGACCTCACCGACAGTTACCCCTGCCATACTTTTGCCAGCAGCAACTAGCTTTACTAAATCTCGTTCGGTAAAGATGCCCTGTAGCTGAGAATTTTCCCATACTAAAGCACAACTACTACTAGTGCGATGAGTTGTGTCTACTTCTGGAGTATTTTCTCCATTGCCCGTAAAGTTATTGCCCCATTCGTGCATTGAACCAACAACATCACTTAGTAAGGTATGAGGTGTCACAATCAGAGGCTGGCGATCGATTACTTGTTCCAATGAGAAAAAAGCATTTTGCTGCACCATGCTTGTGTTTCAAATACATCTTCGACTATTTTATATGTATTGAGCTTATACAACTAAAAATCAAGAAACGCGATCGCGTTTCTTGACTAACTACTAACTGGCATTGCGACAGCAAACGTTTTCGTGAGTTCATTACGGATCCATTAAATTAATTATATTTGCTTATATTTCAAAGGGTTCAAGTACCGATAATTCCGACTTTCGGCACTCGAATTGACGAGACGATAAGGGATGTAGATCACTAATAATTTTCGCTTAATTTTTCCACACGAAAAGCCTTGGTAACTGAGAATTTACCCCTAGTTATTGCGAAAAATCCCTAACTAGCCATTATGAATTTGTCCCGACATATCAACCTCTTTTGAGTTGTTGAACTTGTAGTTATAAAAAATACAAAGTTAAACTCAGTCTGGACAATCATTTAAGGTCGATATGACCCTAAAATGTGCGAATCGTGGTCATAGACCAATCTCATTGTATCAAACTGCGAAATATCTTCAAATTCCCTTCTAATGGGAGTCAACGGTTACAACAAATCAATAAAAAGGCGACCGCAACTACAGTCGCCCATCGTGAGGTATGAATCAACAGTTGATTGAAAACCAACTACCTACTTACTTACTTATGTTGAGAAACATTTTATTATGCGCTTTGTATTATTTCTTAACAATAAGTTAATCAATCTTCACTAGTGATGCTCAAAAATATTTTTATATTGCAGTATATCCAATGCCACAAAAATAGGAATCAACTGAAAACACTGTTGTGCTAATTGATAACGTCCTTCTCGTTTAAGCATTGTGGTTAATTTATCTTTGATGTCCAAAAGATAACGAACATCATTGGCAGCATAGTTATACTGCTCTGCCGAAAGATTTTCGGTGTCTCCCCAATCAGAACTTTGGGCGCGTTTATCTAATTCTACTTCTAATAATTCGGCAGCCAAACTTTTTAAACCATGGCTAGAACTATAAGTACGAGCTAATTTACTGGCAATCTTGGTACAAAAAATTGGTACGGTTTCAATGCCAAATGTAGTATTAAATTGTGCTACATCAAAACGAGCGTAGTGAAAAACTTTAGTAATATCCCAAGAAGTCAGCAGTTTTTGTAAATTAGGTGCTTTCGTTTGTCCTTGAGCAATACGAATCGTAGTAATAAAGCCTTGAGGATCGCACAACTGCACTAAACACAAGCGATCTCGTCCTAAGACTAAACCCATAGTTTCCGTATCTATGGCGATCGCTTCGGCAGACATATAACGAGCAAAAGTTGCTCCATCTAAATCTTCGTCACAAACTTGAACGTTGTTTAAAACCATATTGCCAATTTATTGTTCTCGGATGAAAATTTGAGTAAAATAATATTCCCCTCTGTGATTTTTGGCTACCCCAATACCCGTTAGACTATAGTCTCCCGTCATATTTTGACGATGACCATCGCTGGCGATCCAGCCTTGCACAGCTTTGCTTACTGGATCGCGATGTCCCATATTGTAAGCGACATTTTCTGCCACACCACGATAAGCAATCTCGTCTTCTAAAGCTTCAACCCTATTCTCGAAACCATTATGACCAAACTTTACTGTTTGCTGTGCCATATTCTCACTATGAATTCTGGCTTGTTCACTAATTACGGCATTAAATTCTAGAGGGGACAGGTTAGCAGATGCACGATATTGATTGACTTGTTGATGAGTTTGTTGGGCTAAATCCGCTAGATCTCGAGCGCTGAGCTTTATTGATACAGCATTTATTTTTTGATTGGATTCTTGACTAGAAGCTTCGCTAGATAGCGACCATCCGATCGACAATGTCATCATTGTAGTAGACAGCAGGATTTTAACTAAAAACGGAAACGGAATTGGTAAAGGAATTCGGGATTGAAACATAGTTATCTGTTAAGCACAATCAGCAATTATTAGCTTTATTGTAATATTTTGGTATTTCAATCACCTACCATAATTTTAACAATTCCCCATCCCTCATCCCTCAAAGCTGATCTCCCAAATACTTAGCTACTGTTTGCACATCTTTATCGCCTCTTCCTGAACAGTTCAGCACAATACGGTGAGTCCCTGTTAGCTGAGGACAAAGTTTTTCTAAATAAGCAAAAGCATGAGCGGTCTCTAAGGCAGGGATAATACCTTCCAATTCTGATAATAAGCGTAAAGCAGCGATCGCCTCTAGATCTGTAACCGCATAATACTCTGCTCGTTTAGTATCTTTTAAGTAACTGTGTTCAGGACCAACACCAGGATAGTCTAAACCCGCGCTAATAGAATGAGCTTCAACTATCTGTCCTTGGGGATCTTGCAGAAGGTAGCTCATGGCACCATGTAGTACCCCTGGACGACCCTCGGTTAAAGTAGCAGCGTGTTTACCAGAGGCGACACCTCCTCCTGCTGCTTCGACACCAATGAGACGAACATTAGACTCAGGAACAAACTCATAGAATAATCCCATCGCATTTGAGCCACCGCCAACGCAAGCAATCAGAATGTCGGGTAGCCCGCCCCATTTTTCTGCACATTGGGCGCGGGTTTCTTGACCAATAACGCCATGAAAGTCTCTAACCATCATTGGGTAAGGATGAGGTCCTGCTACTGAGCCTAAGATATAGTGAGTGCTTTCAACGTTAGTTACCCAGTCCCGAATTGCTTCAGAAGTAGCATCTTTGAGCGTACCAGTGCCAGCAGAAACAGGCTCTACCGTTGCTCCTAAAAGACGCATCCGAAAGACATTGAGCTTTTGCCTTTCCATATCTTCAACGCCCATGTAAATAATACATTCCAAGCCAAAGCGAGCGCAGACGGTGGCTGTTGCTACTCCGTGTTGTCCTGCCCCTGTTTCGGCAATAATTCGCTTTTTACCCATACGAATTGCCAATAGAGCTTGAGCTAGAGCATTATTAATTTTGTGCGCTCCTGTATGGTTTAAATCTTCTCGCTTGAGATAGATTTCAGGAGTAAAATCAGGACGAGAGTAATGTTGGCTCAAACGTTCGGCAAAATAGAGAGGATTTGCTCTACCAACATAATCTTTTAATAGTCCTTGTAATTCTTGGGTAAATTCAGGATCGTTTTTATATTTATTGTAGGCAGTTTCTAATTCAGCCAAAGCGGGCATCAAGGTTTCTGGAACATATTTACCACCATAAGGGCCAAAACGCCCCAGCTCATCAGGTACGTTAGCAGCAGTGAAATCGCTTTTAATTGGAGTAGCAGTCATATAATTATTTTGACAGGTCAATATGGATTAAATGCTAAGACAATTTTATAATTGTTAATAACTTGCTAGTTTTGCTGTTTCTTAACTTATTTATAAAAGTCTTGAAGATAAGTAAAAATATTAACACTATTCAAAACCAGTGTTTAAGATGTAGTGCTACTAAAAATTGAATCCTTCTTTTAGATGATGCTTTATGGCGAGAACTCTAATTGTTAAGCCTCTAGGATTAGTTCTACAAAAAGCTGGTCTAATTTCCTCTGAACAAATACAAATCGCCCTGAAAGATCGTGTATCTTTACCAAATTGTAGAATTGGCGAGATTCTGGCTCATCGAGGCTGGATTGAGCAGCAAACAGCTGACTTTTTTGCCGAACAATGGCCCAAATTACCAGAGTCCAAACAGCAACAACCCATTGGACAATATTTGAAAGCTGCGGGTTTAATAAATGAATCCCAAATAGATACAATTTTAAAAGAGCAAACCTCTAGTGGGCTGAAATTCGGGGCATCTGCGGTAATTAAAGGTATCATCTCTCAAACTACTCTAGATTTTTTTCTCGAACAGTTAGATTTAATTAAAGCTAGCAATTGGAATAGCAATCAAACGCCTCAGAGATTAACTAAAGCACAAATCGAGCGTTTAAGCCAAGTTGAAAGTTATCTTTTATACAATCAAAGATGCGAGCCAACAATTTTATTCAATTTGTATCGGCAGATTTGGCAACAGCAAGAGATTAAAGCTACAGGAAGTCAAGCAGAACAAGAATTATTACAGAGTGGTTTAGTGATTGAATTCGAGCAGAAAATTAAACTAGATCCCTGCCTAAATAAAAATATTTTTAATGATAGTTGGATTGAAAATCAGCTGGTACGTTTGCAGCCCTATAGCAAGATAAGACTCAAGTTATTTGGTTTGGAAATTAAAGCCAGCCATCCTTATAAAGTTTTAGCTGAAGTTGATGTTTGGACTAATGCTCAACCATTTTTAACCCAAAAAATATATCAGATTATTCGCGATCGCGAATCCTTTATCCCGAGAAACCAAGAAGCAGAAAAAGTTGCTGAATTAGTGCACAAATATATTATCGATCGTTGGGAAACTAAAATTGCTGCACCTCATTTACTTCAGTTGCGTTCAAAATTTTTCAGTATTCCTGGTGATATTCGATCCTTATTACTAAGCTATCGAGAAATTTGGCACACTCAGTCTGTTCCCTTTGACGATACCTTAGAACATCAATATTTAATAGACATTGGTCTGATAAAGTTAGAACAAGGGAAAGTTCAGATAGCCAATCGCATTTATCACAATATTTTTGATCATATTTGGATAGAAGAACAAATGGCTAAGGTCAATAATTCAATTTCCTCCTCCACAGAAGATAATTATCTTAATTTGCCTCCTCAACAAGTTACCCCTGATAAGAATCAACCGAACTCTTTTAGAATGACCAAAATAATAACTTTAACTTCCTTGATTATTTTTGGTGGCTTGGCTGGGCTGGGATTTAATCTGGTTACCAAATATTTTCAGCTTCAAAAATTTAAACAAGCTAATCAACTGTTGGCGCAAAACAATCATTCTGAAGCAGTCTTAGCATACAACGAATTATTACCAACTCATATCGCCAAGTACGAGCAGCTATGGATTAATCGAGGTTATGCCTTCTCAGGATTACAGAAATACAACCAAATGTTACAATCTTGTTCTTCGGCAACTTCAATTAACCCTCAAGCAGCTTTAGCCTGGAATTGCCAAGGAGAGGCTCTGTATCATTTAGAAAAGTATGAAGCTGCACTCAAAGCTTTTGAGCAAGCTACTACCATTGATTCGGGTGAAACAACTTTTTGGCTCAACAAAAGTCAAGCATTATTTAAACTTCAACAGTATTATGGAGCATCCTCGGCTAGCGAGCAGGGGATTAAGTTTTTAGAACAATTAACAGAAAACAAGCCAGAGTATCATCGTCATCATCTAGCTATTGCTCTCAACCAAAAAGGTCAAAGCCTACTAAAAAAAGGTCAATATCAGCAAGCAGTTGCAGCTTTTCACCAGTCTTTAGCCAATTTTCCTACTTATCTATCTGCTCAACAGGGAAAGGGAATCACTTTATATAAGTTAGGTCATTATAATCAAGCAGCTAAAACTTTCGAGCGTATTTTACAACGGAATGATTTAGCCAAAAATCAAAAAGTAATTAGTTTGCTTTATAAAGGAATTAGTCACTGCGATATGGAACAATTCGCCGCAGCAGATCGGGCTTTTAAACAAGTTTTGCAATTAGACACAGATCACCAGTCTCAGAAACTGGCTCAAGCGGGATGTGGCATTCGTTGATCCTTACTATTGATAATTGATAATGAGCCAATTGGAGCGAAGCGACTCGACACTCCTAAATTATTAATCGCGATTGGCTTTGCCACCTCGCTCCGCGAGATCGCTCCTACGCTTTCGATCTAAGATTATGCTTAGGCAGCAGAAGACAAACTATATTCAGCATCCAACACACCGCGATAATGACTCTGTAACTGACGGGTAGCAGCAGCCCATCCCCACTGTTCAGCTTCAGCACGGGCATTGGAGCGTAGTTCTTCGCGAATTTTTGTAGCTTCTAGTAAAGATTTAGTAGCGGTAATTGCACCATCAGGATCGTCTGGTTCAAATAAATAACCATTCACGCCATCAGTAACAATATCAGGAATACCACCTGAACGAGCAGCTACCACAGGACAACCAGCGGCCATTGCTTCTAGTAATACTAAGCCCAGAGTTTCAGTTCGCGAAGGAAAAACAAAGGCATCAGCAGAGGCGAAAGCCGAGGCTAATTCCAATCCTTGGAGATAACCGACGAAATGGGTTTTTGTTCCTGCAAAGTGGGTTTCTAAAGCCTCCCTATTTGGCCCATCCCCAACAATTGCTAAGCGGGCTTCAGGAATTGCTTCTAATACTGGTTTGATCTGATCGATTTGTTTTTCTGCAGAGACTCTACCAACATAGAGTAGTAGAGGAGCATCAGGATTATCTTGGGATAAACGCGATCGCATTTGTGCCGAGGCTAAATGGGGTTGAAACATTTCAGTGTCTACTCCCCGTTGCCATAAATCTACTCTTTCAATGTTGTGAGTCACTAGTTCCTGAACCATTGCGCTAGAGGTGCAAAGATTTAATTTAGCCTTGTTATGAGCAGCTTTTAATAGTTCCCACAGTAAACCTTCTAATGCTCCTAAGCCGTAGTGGTGTAAATATTGGGGCAAGTGGGTATGATAAGAAGCTACCAGGGGAATATTCATGGTTTTGGCGTAATAGATGCCCCCAACTCCTAAGAAAGCAGGATTTACCACATGAATTAAGTCTGGTTGAAATTCTTCGAGCGCATTTTTGGTGCCAATGGGAGGCAAAGCCAATTTAAGCTCAGGATATAACGGTAAAGGCACACCAGGCACACCATATACCTTTGCTCCTTTATATTCTGTTAAGCCACCTTCGGGAGCAACTACCAAAACGCGATCGCCATTGCGTTCTAGATGTTCAATTGTATGGCGCAGACGAGTAACAATACCATCAACTTTGGGTAAAAACGTTTCTGTAAACAGGGCAATACGCATAATCAATAAATAAAAAATATGAGGTTTCGGTATATGAGAAACTAAAAATTCAAACTAAAGTTCAATTCCGATTTAAATCTGATTTAAATAAGATTTTACAGCTAGTTTTGTCAGAATTTGCTAATAATTATCTCTTAGATTTTTCTTAACTAGTTCTTTACTCAAATCCCCACGCTGCAACAGCTACACAAGCCCAACCAATAATAAACGCCATGCCTCCTATTGGAGCAATTGCGCCCAACCATTTAATGCCAGTTAAACTCAGGGCGTATAAACTACCAGAAAACAGCACTACCCCCACAATAAAAGCATATCCCGCAGCTACCAGTGGAATAGAGTCGGTAGTTAAACGACTCAAAAGTAAAGCTACTAAAAAAAGAGCGAGGGCATGATACATCTGATATTTAGTACCAGTCTCCCAGATTGATAAAGCGTATTCACTTAATCTGTCTTTCAAGGCATGACTGGCAAATGCCCCCAAAACTACAGATATACCACCTAACATGCCAGCGATCGCTAAAAAAATTCGAGTCACGATTTAGTCTTAATTGGTTATTAACAAATCATAATATTCTTTAGAAAAATCTTACATAAAAGTGATAAAACTGGTCAATCTAACTTTTTTGGCTTAACACAGTAATGAACCCGATCAAAGACAAACATCATTTATGTTTCAATTCCCGTGGGCAAAAAAAACAGCTATTTCACTTTTTAGTCTTATTAGTCTTAGTGTGATGATGTTTACTACTCCTGCTACTGCTAGTGAAAAGGTAATAGAAAAAATTGCCCGCACTGGAACATTAACCGCAGGTACGAGTAAAGATGCTTTGCCTTTTGCTTATCGTAACCAGCAGGGTGAATTGGTAGGCTATTCGATTGATATTTTAGAAATAATTACTAAGCAATTAGAACAAGAATTAAACCGAGAAATTAAACTAGAATTAGTTGCTTTGCAGCCTAAAGAGCGCATCCCGCAACTGATAGATGGTGATGTCGATCTAGTTTGTGATGCCAGCAGTTTTACTTGGAAACGCGATCGTCAAGTTGATTTTTCCTTTAG
>JASJDX010000586.1 GCA_030064975.1 Pleurocapsa sp. MO_192.B19 | reverse complement strand
TTTTTCTCCAACAAACATCTCAAAAAATTAAATAGCAGGAAGTATAGATGATCGAGAAGGAGCGAGCTAGCAAACAGAGGTAAAAAAGGCAATCACCTTGTTTATTATCTTGTTTTTAGTTTTTTAGTTGGCGTTGTGGCTAGATGATTTATTGTTTAACTTCTGGTTAAATGTTAATTTTTCTGCCAAAGCATGATTTAGCTTTTGTGATGCCCCAGGGAATTGCGGCTCTAATTGAAGCAGTTTGCTATATGCTTTTACAGCACTATCCCATTTCTGTTGAATTTCGAATTGTTGACCTAACAAATAATAGGATTCTGCATCTTCTGGATTATGATTAATCCCCTGTTCTAAAAATTTGATCGCTTCGTTATGTTTTCCTTGTTGGCTGAAGACTTTACTCAGACGATGATATGCGTGAATAAATCGAGGATCTAAGACGATTGCTTTATAGTAACAACTAATAGCTTGTTGCTGTTGACCTTGGTTGATTAAAGCATTTCCCAAGTAAAAACGCTCAATTGCTGAACCTATCTTTGGTTGTAAAGCCAAAGCTAACTGCATTTCTTTAATAAATTCTGGTTGTTTGCCGACTTTTAATAAAGTCATGGCTAAATTCAAATGAGCTTGGGCATATCGAGGATTGATCTCAATTGCTTTGCGATAACAAGCGGCTGCATATTGCAATTGGCCTTTTCTTTCATACAAACTACCCAGATTAGTATAAATTTTGGCTGATTTAGGTTGTAGTTTTGTCTGCTTACGATAACGTCTGATTGCTTTATTTAGTTGACTTTCCTGGGTGTTAAGTTCTGTCTGCTCGGAGTCGTTATCAGCAAGTTCAGGAAGCTGTTCAGAAAGTTGTTCAGAAAGTTGTTCAGAAAGTTGTTCAGGAAGATCTAACTTGATTGATTCGTTGTCCGTAATTTCTGAAGGAGGAAGTGATGGTTGAGTCAGACTAGTATCTAAGGCTTGGCGATAGTATTTTGCCGCTAGTTGCCATTTCTCTTGTTGCTCCAATTTTTGGGCAATGCGGCGGTATGCTATAACAGAATGACCAGAGTCAGAGTAATTAGATGTATCAAGAGTGGCCGACTCTAGCTCTTTTTGAGCATTGTCATTGGTGGGTGGTGATGTTGAAGATGATTCTAACTCCATCGCCTTCTGAATATTTAATTGAGCTTTTTGAGGTTCACCTAACTGTTGCCAAATATTAGCTAAACTACGATATACTTTAGCACTAGGTTTGATGATGATTGCTTTTTGGTAATGTTTAATTGCTTGTTGCCATTTCTGTTGTTGGGCATAAATATAAGCAATTCCCGAATATACTTCCGCCAAATTAGGTTTAATTTCTACTGCTTCGGCATAACAAAACATCGCTTCTGCTGTTTTTCCCATTCGCTGTAGAGCATTTCCCCAGATTTTGTAAGCTTCTGCCATGTTTGGTAAAATTTGTGTGGCTTGCTTGCAGGCGATCGCTGACTGCTCCCACTCTTGCTTTTCCAAGTGATCTAAGGCTTTTTGCAGATACACTTGTGCTGTTTCCCAATCAATTCCCATGGATTGCTCAGGATTGACTGTTTTGAGATTTCTAGTAAATGAAGGAGTATATCTTTTATCAGCTTCTACCTCAAAATGGGAAGAATCAGAAGTTTGCAGAGCTGTTTTTATTAACGCTGAACTAGGATTGGTTAGAGGTTGGAAAGAAAATGCTGCATCTTTCAGACGCGCTATTGGTATGGGGGATTTGTTGTTTGTAGAAATACTAGATCTGAGTAATTGCTCTTTGGTGTTTCCCGTCAAAGCTTTGATATTAATTGCTTGACGGTAATAATTAGCAGCTTGTTCTATGTTGCCTTGATTTTTTAAACCAGCTGCTACTCTTTCATAAGCTGCTGCTAAATCTCCCTGCTGTTTTAAACGTTCTGCCAAACGCTGCTGAATTGCCAGCGATCTGGGGTTTTTTCTGATTGCAAGACGATAAATTGCCAAAGCCTCACTATGTTTACCTTCCTCCCAAAGGGTATCAGCCTGAGCGACTTGTGCCTCCCAAGAATCAGGTGCTGTAAAAAACGGAGTTGCTATGGAATCAGATTTAGTTTCAGATTCATCAGCAGGAAGAAGATTCTTAAATAGCTTGAACATTAGTAATCTGAAATACTAGATAAATATATTTTTACTTAAGTTAATCTACTGACACCTTAAGTTGGCGGTAGGTAAAAATGCATACTTGAAGATTAGCAAAATAACTTTGCAATAATTGTCTTAACTCCACAGTACAAAAAAAAACAGTGTTTACACTATGGATTTACTAAATCTTCAAAGCATTCTCTTTGATTTTACCTAATCTTTATTTTTTAAGAAATCACTTGATAATTACTTTCAAGATTAGAATAAGAATTTTAGAGTTCAAAAAGCTATTTCATCAAGTCCCTAACACAACGTAAATAAAAAAAAGAGCGCGCTCAATGTTACTTTAATGATGTGCTAAGCACAATCGAGCTGCTCAAAACTGACAATTGAACAATTTATGTGATTAGTTATGTGATTAGCTAAATCTCATCCCAACCACTAACCCCAGAAGACATTACATAGCTAGTTACTCCCGCCTCGAAAAAATTAGCTTTAGTATGACCAGCTTTTTTAGTATCAGAAAATCTTTCTAGGTGTTTATAGGGACTTTTCTTGTATTGATCTTCAGGGTAAAGTGCTTCTAAACCAATTGAGCGTAAACGCATATTAGCCAGGTATTTAGTATATTGTGCCGTGCTGGCTTCGGTAATGCCTAAAACACTGTCTCCTACAATATGGTTTGTCCAACGGCATTCATGTTCTACCGCAGTATCAAACATTTCATAGACTTGTTCTACAGAATGAGGGAATAGTTGCATCGCCTCTGGTAGTAGTTTTTGGTAAAGCCTCACATGACTTAATTCGTCGCGGTTGATCATCTTAAAAATATCGGCACTACCAGGCATCAGCATCCGTGAAGCCAAATTGTAAAAGTAGATAAAACCGTTGTAGAAATAAATTCCTTCTAAGAGATAATCTGCCAGCAAAGAAACAAAATAATTTTCGGGAGTAGGATTATCTACATATTTTTGATAGATTGAGGCAATAAATTGACAACGATCTGCCAGAACCTTATCTGTACGCCAAAAATCATAAACTGTACTACGGCGATCGCCTGGTATGACAGTTTCAATAATATATTGGTAGCTCTGATTGTGCATTCCCTCCTGAGAAATTTGCTCTGCCATACAGACGCTTACTTCTGGCGCAGTCACACAGCTTTTGATGTGAGGAATATTACAGGTTTGGACTGAATCTAAAAAAGTTAAATAACTCAGAATGCCATCATAAGCACGACGCTCTTGTGTAGTTAAATTCCAGTAGTCAGTTACATCTTGAGTTAGATCTAGTTTCTGAGGAATCCAAAAGTTCTCTCGCATCTGTTGATATAACCCAATTGCCCAAGAATAACGAACATCGTTTAACTGCATTAGATTGGTTGTATTACCAAACCAAATTGAGCGATTTTCAACTTTGTCATCTCCACCAGGATTAAAAATGGGATTAGCAGACATTATGCTTGAAGGCTGAGATAAAAATGAAGTCATAAAAAATTAAATTTAAATTTAAAGTTAAACGCTATATACAGTGTTATAGCCTAACAAAAATTATCATAAAACACTAATAGTAGTAGCTATCAGTCTGATTAATTATTGTAATTGTGTTTGAGGGGCATTTTTTGGATAAATCGCTGTTAACTAGCTAAGTGTAAACCTAAGAATAATTATTCTAAACATTCTTGGTTGCCTCTTGTCTTTCTTAACTAGATCATTTATTCTGTATCACTATTTACATATTTGGTGGGATCTTCATTTTTCCCATTAATCTTAAGCCGAAAATCTAGATGCGCTCCTGTTGACCAACCAGAGCTACCTACTTGAGCTATTAATTGATTTTTCCAGACTTTCATCCCTTCTTTCACGGTAATCGAACTATATTTTAAATGACCGTATGTAGCGATCGCACCATTGCCATGATCTATTTCAATCCAGTTGCCTAATTGTCCTCCACAAGCAAGACTACCAAAGTCGAGACAGCCAGAAACAATTTTGGTCACGATTCCATTACCCACAGCTACTACAGGAGATCCTAGAGGCGCACCATAATCAATACCTTCATGAAACTGTAACTGATTACTATAGGGTCTTCTGCGCCAACCAAAAGGACTAGCAATTCTTTTGGTTTTTGGTGCAGGGTTAGCCAGCTTAGTTTTTTTGGGGACAAAAGAACTGTTCTCCTGGGGGAAAGAGACAATTAGACTACTACGAGAGAGTTTGGGGAATTTTTGTGGTGCAGATTCAGGCTGTGTTGATTGAGAAGAATTGTGGGGATGATTATAGTTAGATCCCAGTGGCCCAGACGGAAAAGATTGTGTATTTTCAGGCTCTAAGTGAAATAATTTTTTCCAGGAAACAAAACACCTTGGGTTTGTTATCTTACTAAATGAGGAATTCTGTAAACATACTGGAAGCATTGTGCTTGCCAACAAGATATTTGCCATATCTTGTAACCATAAATCTGGATTAATTTCTTCCTTATTATAAATTGCGGGAGACAGACAATTTGCTGATGACCCAGATGCAATACAAGAACTGGCAAATTTTATACTAGTAGTTGATGATTGGCTTGAGGAAATAAATTTCTTTTGACTGCTGGGAACAACAGCATCAGCAAGATTGATTGGCGTTATTCCTGCTATTAATAACCCTAGTAGTAAACTCCTCAACATCATTATATATACTTATCTTGTAGGTTCTTAAAGCTCAAGTGTTTTTGTTCTTTACATATATTCACATACTTTCAACTTTTGTCAAACTTTTAAACTAGATAATTAACACGAGATAATACTGATACATATTTTTAGAAAAAATAGTTATGACAAAGCATTTTAGGCGATTTTCTAGACGACAATTTAGTACAATTTTTTTAGCTTCAGCAAGTCTTAGTTTGGCAGTCATTCTAAATGGCTGTGGCTCACAACAAGCAAAACAATATGAAGCAACTGCTACAACTACCCTTACCTGGAGAGTTAACTATACTAATGATCCTTTAGAAGATAAACGAGGACGATACGAAACATTTGAATCAGCTTCATTGGAGAACGTCAATGGGCAAAAGCCCGAAGAGGCGGTTTTTCAAGATAATAAAGGTATTTGGTGGCCCAAAAATCCTCCCAAACCTACCATTGACGAAATAGAAGCGGGCAAAAAAAAGCCTTACGAAAAATTTGGCAAACCTCAATTGTTGCGTGAGGTGGAATATCGAGTCAAATATGACAAGGATGGCGAAAGAGTCAATTTACCGACGAATTATTCTGTATATCGACAGGTAGTTAAAGCGTATCCTGATATACCGCTGAACTTTACTATGGGCTTGAACAACGGTACAGTAGAAAAAGCAACACCGATTACCAACTAGATTTTGATGTTTCTGAATCCAGATATAGTTAAGATTACGTGAGTTCGACGAGTCCAAAATTGACTAGTTTTGAGAGAAGGAATAGGCAATTGGGAATCATCGAACAGCTTATTCTTTCGTTTCTATTAATCAAGAATTAAACCTCGAATAAAATCTGTCGAACTCACGTAATCTTAACTATATCTGGATTCAGAAACATCAAAATCTAGTTGGTAATCGGTGTTGCTTTTTCTACTGTACCGTTGTTCAAGCCCATAGTAAAGT
>JASJDX010000585.1 GCA_030064975.1 Pleurocapsa sp. MO_192.B19 | reverse complement strand
TGAGTACAAAGTTCGGAATATGATTCTAAATTAAATAAACGAGTCATGAGATAAATCCTTTTGTTAAAAAATTGAAGTTGGTAATTGTTGAATAATTTGGGTAATTTCTTCGCGATCGCCGGTTTTATACATTAGATCGATTAAACTAAATCCTCTAGGTGCAAACTGAAAGTTAATCCCACCAAGATAAGCAACGCGATCGCCTATAAGAGTAACTTTGGCGTGAATTTCTGAGTTCAAACGAATAGTTATACGATGGTTTTTATTACTAAGAGAATTGTCATAGTAAACACTAGACACATAAGTGGGGCGAGTTTTTAGTAAGGATAGAATTTCTGCATCTGGGAAAAAACTACGACTATAAATTATGACTTTTTCCGAACTTTTACTTAATTCGCGATCCAAGTCTTGTAGATATTGTCTGGGGGTTAAAAGTGTTTGAGAACTGAATTTCTCAGTACAGGATGAATTATTAAGACTACGCTGAATAAATCCAGCCTTAAGAGGAAATACATCATATTTGGTATTATGTTCCCAGCAGCGAATAAAGTATTGAAATAAATCTCGATGAGTAGTAGTTCCCTGAGAGATTAAACCACTTTCTAAGTTAAAATCTAAACTCCCACCAGTTAAGTTACACGAACCTAGATAGGCTGCTTTTTCTGTAATATAAGTTTTAAGGTGAAAAGCACCACCACGAATACGCGCACCTGAAGCTAAAAGTAACTTTAAACATTGACCTTTTTTTGCGTCGGAATGCTGATAGGCTTCTCTCGCTCTGGGAATTTCTGCTACCTGGGTATCGATCGCATCTATGACTTCATTGTTTAAATCTGTGAGTATCCAGACTCCTTGGGGTAAAGTAGCGGCTTTTTGACAAATTAACTCGGTAATACTGGCACTTTCGATGACATAACTAGAAATACATAGAAATTGTTCTGCTTGGTTAATTAATTCTTCGATCGCATTTCGGCTAATTCTTTTACCGATGATAAATTGATGGTGAGAAGCAATAGGTTCGATCGCTTTGGGCAAGGAAAAAGTAAAAGTAGATTTTTGTTGATACTCTTGGACTAATTTTCTCGCAGCACTAGATAGACTTTCAATATCTGTTTCTGGTTGTCTGAGAAAAGAAACTGCTTGTTGAATTTCTGGAGTAAGTTGCTTGAGATCGAGGCTAATTTTTACTCCTGGTATATTTGGAAGATAAAAACCAAATTCTGTATCGTCAGAAGACTGTAAAGCCATCTCAAAGCGATCGCAACTTGAATAGTTTGACCATTCTTGTTTCACCTCCAGCCAAATGCGATCGAGCCAAGTTTGAGATACACCAGGATAACTATCCCCTTCGATAACGATTTCATAAGTATCAGTAATATTGTCTGTTTCCCAGTCAGGAAGTTGCGGATCGTCTGGTTGAAGTTGAATTTTAGCTTCTTGACTAACAAACTCATAACTATACAGTATCGGTTTAGGGGTAATAGTTGCTGATGGTTGCAACCAAGAAGGAATTAAATTAAGGTTTTCTATTCCTTTAAAAGAATGTGTTTGCTGTAGAAGTCGATCGATACTTGACTCAGATAAAAAATTCATACCAAACCGCTTGCGGAATAGTACAGGAGTTCTCTGTCTGACTTCTGTAGCAACAGCAAAATGCTTTCCCATCCATTCATATACTGTTACCCCTTCTGTTTCCGTAACAGTAGAATTAATTGGAGTGCGGTTAAATGTTCCCGTTAACTTGATGTGTAATTTCATAAGTAATTTATTGAGTAGCGGCGCAAGCCTTACGCCCTATTAGTAGTTAGTAAGAAGGCGTTAATATTTCTTCAACAATTCTTGTTATTTGTAATTCGGGTTGGGATAGTAAATTTTGCATCGGAGACGATCGACTACTCCAAAGTTGGTAATCTGCAAATAAAATTAAATAGTCACTAGCTCTAGTTAGGGCGATCGCTAAATCCGATCGGGTAAGTTGTTGGGGATAACCCACGCAGCTAATTAACAAGATTTCGATTTCTTTATCCACCCAGTCAGCAAACGAGCCGATAAAAACCTGTCGATATTCTGAAGTACAATTATTTTGCAACCAGGTTTTTTGTGCTTCTGTAAAGGCTAGGATTCCTATTTGCTGGGCTTTACCGAGTTCGGACATAAATTTCAGCAATCGTTTTCCTTCCCAAGAATTAACTCCATCTAGAGGTTTTCCCCGCACGTCAATCACTTGCAAACGTGCTTGAGGTAAAGTTACCCTGTCTAATTTGGGTTGAGTGCGTATCCATTGACCGTATAGGACATCAAATATCGGTCGAGCAATAGTAGAATGTAAGCGAAACTGTTCGGTTAATCGATAGCGATAAGTGGGTAAGAGAAATTCTCCCAACCATTCAAAAGGAGAAGATTGGCTAAAGTTATGATGATGGGGAAATGATAAACTTAGAGGTAAGTTACCTAATAAAATTAGCTTTTTAGCTACCCCTGCAATTAAAACTAATTTCGACCAAGATAAGTATTCTGCTGATTCGACGATCGCGCAATCAAAAGTCTTCTTCCATAATTGCTGATGTTGTAAAAATTCGCCAACCGTTCCCAAAATTGGTATTGAATTTTGTTGTTTAATTTCTGCACTTATAGCACTTGCTACTGCTTCAGATTGTTGGGAAAGCTGATGTAACCATAGTTGTTGTTCTAATAGTGGAACTAATTTTTGTAACCTATAGGTTAATAAATCTAATCGCGAGTTAGAGACTTGAGGAAATTCTGTTGATAGTAAAGATTTAATTTCTTCAAGAGAATAATTAGCTTGTAAAATATGCAGCCATTTTTCTAACTTTTGGGGCGATCGCAATTGTGCTAATAAAGCATCGGGTAATAAATGTAAGGGTAAAAAATCCATCGGTATTTTACCTAAATACTTGCGTTTTATTTGTTCTGTCAGCCAAGTATTGTAATCTTGTGAATTAGATAAGGAAAAAGTAATATTTTGTATTTGATAATTTGATTTATTTTGAGGATAATTAGTCAGGATTAAAATACTTTTTTGTTGTTTAATCAGACTTTTAGTTAACACTCCAGCCAAACGAGTTTTACCACTACCAGGAACGCCTTGAATGACCATCAAAGGATTGTTAGCAGCAGCTAAATTTAAAGCTATTTGTTGATTCGCGCTCAGAGGTAAATCGGTTGTTGGAGAAAAAGCTAAAGGAATTTTTGGAGTTAGGTAAACTGCACCGCGATCGCAAGTTTTTTCTATTAGCTGTAGGGACAAACTAGGATTGTTTTGTAAATATTGCCAATGCTCTAAATCAACATCGGGTAATTGTTTTAATAAAGGTTGTAGTTTCGACCAAAATAAATTCATTGAACCATCTCCGCCAAAGGTTTAATTATTTCTCGTGCTAGTAATTTTGCCAGGGTATGAAAATTTACCGATCTTAGAGGATTGTCAATTTGCTTTGACCAAATATTATTATTATTAGATTCGGTGATTATTTTGTCTTCTAGTTCGGCTTCTAATCTAGCTTCTTCTCGACGTATATCTTCTGCAAATGACTTAGCTACGTTAGGAGATTCTTCTAGATAAAGTAAAATGCCTAGAGAATAGTCGTGAAAACTTTTAGCAATATAATCATTGGCAGAATTAATAATTTCTTCTGACGGCTTATACCAAAATATCCAAATCGGAAAAGTTTCTGTTTTTATAGTCAAGTCGGATAATTTTAGATCGTGCAGTTCGATAGTTAAGGAATAATCTCCTTTAGTTAAATCCGAATTCTTACTAAGCTTAAAATCGTAAACTAAATCTTGTAAAAAGACGGGAATTGAAACCGAGCAATTATCGCTATCTATATAGTTTCCCTCTTCTGGACTCGTTCTTACTTTTAAATTAGATAGAGGGTTTAAATTTATTCCCTGAAACTGTAGTAGAGCAGCAGTCAAACACAAATAAACCGTATCCCCTAATAAATTATTACGATAACTCCAAAGACGTTGCTTTTGCGATCGCCTGTAAACATAATCTTGATAAGCCCGATAGAAGCTGTTATAAATTGGATTTTGCAGTAGAACGTAGTTGGGTTTAGTTAATCTGAAATGGCGAACGGGAATATTTTTAATTAAGGGCGACTGGTTGAAAACATCGATGGTTTGGCGTAACTTTTTTACCGAATCTAGATAAGCTTGGTTATTACCGTTTTCATAACGAAAACATTCTAAATGTAGTAACCTACCAGCAAAATAAACTAAAAATTTATTCTCGACAGTATTATAATTTTGCTCCCGCTTTACTCCCATCAACTGTTGTTTTGCTCCCGCTTTTTCTTCGGGCGAACGACCAGGACGACGAATATAATCTCGCAGACAGTAACTATCCATTTCTTGAATTCTGCCAATAGACATTAATTCGGCTTTTCTACGTAATTGATGCCGCAATTTTGGAGTTATTGTCCTTAGCTTTCGAGATAGTTCGTATTGTCTTTCCAAACTAACTACTAAAGGTAAACTAGCTTCAGAAACATCAAATTCAGCTAGATATTTTGGTAAATAATGTAAATTAATCTGGTTATTACTTTTTAGGCGATCGCTCTTATTGAATAAACCATTAAAATTTTGTAGTAACAATCCAATAGAACTATTGAGTTGTTTTTCTTTCGGAGTATCGAGCCATTCGTTTAATTGAGTTTCGTCTTCTATCGCCTCTGCATCAATTACTTCGTCAGTAATAAATAACAAGTATTCTAGATCGTCTATTTCAATTTTTAGTTCGGTTTGACAGCGATCGTCATGTTGCTCTAAATCTGTTGGTTTGAGATAAGGAAAACCAATTTCATAGATATTTTTACCGCGATGAATTAACGTAGAATTTTTAACATCTGAATTGAGAGTTAGAATAGGGCGATCGCATCCATGTAAAACCGTATTTTCTACTTCCAAACTATCGCCGTTAAGGTAAGCAAAAAGATTTTGATAAATTTTCACTTTCTACACCTCAACTGGACTTAAAGCCCGATCGAATTCCTCTAAATAAACAAACCCCCGCCATTGGAACTGCCCGAAATGTCCATCTCTGGCTGTGGCAAAAGCTTTAATTAAAGCGAGATCGCCAATATCATTAATTAATCGAGAAAATTCATCTAATTGCTCGTGACACTCATCAAGCATTAATCCCCTTAGCTTGGGTAATAGTTTCTGTCCGAATTGATCGGCTAAAGCTGCATTAAAAGCAGACTCATCGCCTTCAACAACTCCAGGATAATTAACTACATAGCGAGTGATTGCTTGATAGACACGATGGGCAAAAGGATGACCTAACTTATCCATGATGCCGTTAGCGCGATCTAAATAACCGCGAAGCTTGGTAACAATTTCCGAATTTGGATCGGGTTTTCTCATCCAGCCTTCAAACTGAGAATAAGAAATATAATCTTTTGGAAGTTCGGCGGTATTTTTATTACTATTAAATTCTTCTCTGAGTTTAAGTTTTTCTGGTTTACCAAAAGTCAGTACATTAGCGCGATCTAAAACTTTGTCCGATAAAGATTGAGTAGTTTCATCCTCATTCATCGTCCCCACAAACAAAAACTGCTGCGGAATAGCTAATCTTCGCTCTTGTTCGGGTAGCGGTAAACTACCTACATCCAAGTCTAAATATGTAGCACCAGAGCGTCTGGTTTCTAGTTTCGAGAGAAAATCGCTAAAGTAGTACTCTACCCGCGCTAAATTCATTTCATCCAACAGCACAATTACCAAGCGATCGCTCA
>JASJDX010000584.1 GCA_030064975.1 Pleurocapsa sp. MO_192.B19 | reverse complement strand
AGCAGAATAGTTCGCTTGATGGATTTCATTTTCTTGATCAATTTCATTTGATCCTCCAAGTTTTAGCCATATCGTGTAAGACGTTAAACCTTTCTTTAGCCAAGGCTTGCAGCATTTCTGTATACGGCGCAGTCTTTCCTCATGGCTTGAATGGTTGCTATTTGTTAGCATAAATCTTAGATTGGATTGATTCAATAGCCAATTTTCAATTTTTCTGCCAGTCCACTTGAGAACCGATGGATTTAGTGATTACCCTAACTCGATAATCTTTGTAAGGCATCTTCCGTAACCCTACAGATACGCCAGTCAGGTAATACTTTTGCTCCCATCCTTTGATAAAAAGCGATCGCGCTTTCATTCCAATCTAAAACACTCCACTCTAATCGCCCGGCATCTCTCTCGATAGCTAACTTGCCCAGATAAGATAACATTGCCTTACCAATCCCTCGACGGCGATATTCCGGTAAAACAAATAAATCTTCGAGATAAATACCTGGTTTAGTTAAAAAAGTTGAATAATTTGGGAAAAACAAAGCAAAGCCGACAATCTTGCTTTCGCACTCAGCAACAATCGCTTCTGCATAAACCCGACTGCCAAATAAATGTTCTTGTAAATCTTCAACTGTACCTGTAACCTTATGGCTCAATTTCTCATACTCTGCTAAAGCTTTGATTAAGTTAAAAATATGTGGCACATCATCAGCGATCGCCTGGCGGATTTGCAATTCTGAATTCATTTATTTGGTAAAGGTTAATAAAAAATTAAGGGATCAGAGTAATATCATGCGCTCCTCGAACCACATCGATTGTATATCCCGTTCTTTCTAGTCGAGGTATATTCCCCGAGATTACATTCCAGAATTCTACTGTACCTGTTTTTGGGCTTGGTTCTCGATAATTAAAAATAACTACCGCTAAAGATTTTCCCTCGGCATCAAAAGTAACCTGTTCGGGTAACAATCCCTCAAAACCATATTCATCAACATTGGTTAATTTGCCTGATTGTGAATCAAATTTAACTAAAGATAGAGAACTATAAGATTTGCCACGCCAAGCAGGAATAAAGTCAGGTAAATAAGTGCGGCGCATATTTACGGTGGCAATTAATGAGTCATCCGGGCTAATAGCAAACCCCTCGGGACTCAGTCCAATCTCGACTCTAGAGATAATTGCTGGTGATTTTCCTGATTCTGGTTCAAATCTAATGGCGATCGCTTCTCCTGGCGGATTCATCAAAGCACTTAGCACTGGTGAAGGATTTGTACTCCATTTAAGATCGCAGGTTAATAAAAAACGACCATCAGAAGTAAATCTAGGATGGGTGAGATGATTACCTACCTCTATAGGCTGACCGTAAGGCGTTACCTGAATGTTATCATCGGGTGTTATGGTAACACGGTAAAAACCAACTCGACTGTTTTTGTCTTGAGTCATTGCCAGATATTTCCCTGAAGGATGCCAAATTGCAGTGCGATTATCAACCCTTGTCCCGTCGCTGGGCATAGAAAAATAAAACCGCTTGCCTAATTTACCGTCAGGTTGCAGTTTAACTATCAGTAATTCTTTGTCTTTATCTTCTAAATTAACCGCCAGTAATTTACCATCAGGACTAATACTAATATGTTCGGGATTGCGCCCCACTGCTACAGATTCAATAATTTTAGGTTGAGCAGGATTAGCCAGATCGACGACAGTTAGATATTTACCTTCAGGCATATCATCAATCGTCTCTAGTTCTTGAATCCCATCTTCAGGGCGCGATCGCACTTCCACAATATAAGCTTTTTGACCATCGGGGGAAGTAGCAATAATTTGTGGCCAAGACATAACAGAATTGGAGACCTCAATCGCAGAAATTTGAGGATTATTCGAGTCAATAGGTAAATCTAATACGGTTAGAGTATCTTCAATCCCGGCAACCCGATCTAGCTTGGCATCTGCATAGGCTGTTGCCACCATATCTGCATCAGAAGCAATAAGTAATTTGTCCCCATTGAAAGTTACTGGTTGTGGTGATTGAGGAGTTGTGGCGATCGCTACTGGCTCAATTAATTGTAGTAGTCCATAAATGGCGATCGCTAAAATAAATCCTATTAAAGCAAATAAGGCAATTTTAAAGTTTTTATTCTTAATTAATTTCATTTTCTCTGTATTACTTGATAATTTTAAGCTAAAGATGGTATTAACCCCTTAAAACGTCTCAGTAAAATCATCAACAGTCAAAGAAGTTGCCTCAAAATCAGTCAATCTTGCTATTTCAGTTTCAGCAAAACTGATTGCGGTGTCGCTTCCCTGTTGCACTATGTCTAAATCGTAAAAGATGAGATCGCCTGCTAAATTTATCTGGTCTTGACCAGCTTGAAAGTCTTCAATAGTAGCAGTTCCATTAAAATTGAGTACAAAAATATCTTGACCTGCATCTCCCCGTAAAAGATTATTATTTGCTCCACCGTTGAGAATATCGTCCTCTGTGCCACCGACTAAAACATCATTGCCTATACCACCCAGAAGGTAGTCATCTCCTCTACTACCATTAAGGGAGTCATCTCCCTGACCACCTAAAAGAATATCCTGACCACCTTGACCTCTAATTTTGTCATTACCAGCTAGTCCCAGAATATTATCCGCAGAACTAATCCCTAGAATCTCATCAGATTCTACAGTGCCAAATTGTTCTGTCGTTTCGATTTCTTGACTTACTAAAGCTGAAAGTGCTATTTCTGAGATGATTTCATGAGTTGCTGCGCTGGGTTGAGCGGGAACGCCAGGCACAGTGCCCCCAAAAAAAGCATAATCGTCGGGATCTGCCCCTGGATTAGTTTCTTCGTATCTAATACCCGAATCATCAGCCGAAGTAGCAATAAAGCGATCGCTAACGTTGGTAAAACCAAACTGTGCCGGATTGTTAAAAATGCGATCGAATAAGGAATTAGTATCTAACTCAATCAAATTGACATCAGAATCTAGTCTCGCCTCTAGTTCATCTAACTCTTGGAACAGATTAGAGTTGAAAACTTCAATAATTTCATCCTGACTATCTAAATTGAGAATATCTGATGTACCTGGAAAGCGATCTAAGTCAGGGAGATTAGGAACTAAAATATTTTTTGCCCCTGCATTGGCAAGATTTTCTACCGCCGTAATGATGTTATATACTAGTTCGCTGGGATCGTTGACTCCTAGACCAAAATCGTAAATTCCAGCCCAAACTGTGTAAAGTCCCTGGGGATCGACATTGGGAGTTGAAGCGATGAAATTATTGACCTGTGCTAACGTCCCTGGTAATTCAAGTTGCTCAACAACATCGTCAGGTTCAAACGGGTTTCCTACGTTATCCAAGCCAGTTGTCGCACCGATTAAAGCGAAATTGGTATCGAAGTTATAGTTTACGCCTAATTCAGATGCTAAAGACTCTACCCAAAGTCGTCCATTAGAATAGCGTCCCTCAAAAAAAGGTGGAGATGGAAACCCGGCACCAAATGCCTCAGATGTAATGTTAAATAAATTACCCGTATCTGAAAGTAAATCTCCAAAAACGTAAAGTTCGCTGATATCGCTGGGTAAATTCCTTGAAGATGAAGTGAATTGATTATCCTGATTCATTATTAAATTAAGTTAATTTGTATTGTGTTTTTTGAAGCTTCTAAATCGAGGGTAAAACAAGTAAAAGCCGAATGTCCAAGTCATTTTTGATGCTAAATTAATAACTAAAAGTTATTAGATGGAACTTCGTCAGCTACGATATTTCGTTACTGTTGCTCAAGAATTACACTTTGGTAGAGCAGCAGAACGTTTACAGATTACTCAACCTGCCCTAAGTAAACAAATTAGGGTTTTAGAAACAGAATTAGAAATTGAGTTATTTATCCGCACCAAGCGCACTGTCAACCTAACCAAAGCAGGAGAAGTTTTCTTCGCACAAGCAAAACAGCTTCTAAGACAAGCTGAGGAAGCGATTCAACTAGCAAAACGTACGGCTATAGGAGAAGTAGGACGATTAACTATCGGATTTACAGCGACAGCTACTTACACGGTATTACCAGAGTTAATTAGGGATTTTCGATCGCGCTATCCTCAAGTAGAAGTAGAAATGTTACAACTCTGTACCGAGGAACAAGTTGCTGCACTCAATCGAGGTGAAATAGATTTAGGATTCTTGCATCCCCCGATTGATGCTCGTGGTTTGGAAATTTATCCCATTTTGTCAGAAGATTTTATCTTAGTCCTACCACCACAGCACCGTTTAATCGATAAACAGTCATTATTTTTAAAAGATTTAGCAGCAGAGTCTTTTCTCCTCCATCCCCGTCAAGAAGGGCCATTTCTTTACGATGGCTTTCTCAAATTGTGTCGTCAGGCTGGATTCGAACCTCAGATTGTCAAAGAGGTTAACAGTCATCAAACTCGAATATGTCTTGTAGCAGCAGGAATGGGAATTACTTTTATTCCCGCAGGTTTACAAACTTCAATTAGTAATGATTTAGTCTATAAACCGATGGAAGATCTACCAATTAAATTGGAGTTCGCAGCAGCTTGGCGTTCTCTGGCTACCATGCCAGTATTGCAAGAATTTTTAACTCTATTGCGAAGTATGTAGACAATTAATTCAACTGAATTTCCCGCTCAATTGAGAATACAGGCTGATTATGCCGAATTAATTCATATTTTCCCTGCCAAGTACCAGCAGATAATTTACGTTTTCCGACATAGCTTACCCAACTACGATAGGGTGTGTCTAAATTATTCTCTCGATCGATTACCATATCTCCATCAGGAGAAATTAACTGCCAATGTTCGCGATCGCCTTTTAGTACCCCGTAGGCATGAACCCAAAAAATCAAAGCGGGACTATTAATCGATAATTGATTATTTTGATACTTTCCTTGCCATAATTCCGTTTGTTTGGGTTGTTGAGTACTAAAACCTGCTCTAATTAAACCTGTAGGCACATAATCTAAAGATTCCTGCCACAAAGAATTACGCCTAGTTTTACAGTTAGCTTGTGCAACAGCTTCTTCTCCCACAAAAGGATCGACTATTTCTCCCTGATGTCGAATACTCAGATGAACATGGGGAAAGGAAGCTAAACCAGATGAACCTACCATCCCCAAAACTTCACCTTGCTCAACTTTAGTATTGGGTTCAACCTGAATACTACCTTGCTTAAGATGACAGTATTGAGTTTCCCAGCCATCGCCATGATCGATAACTAAACCATTACCACATTCTTGTCCTGCAACTTGTTTTTGAGTAATGCGATCGCTGACCAAGCGATCGATAACACCATCCCTAACTCTTAAAACTGTTCCCTCGGCTGCTGCCAAAACTGACACCCCAGCATTCATCGCTTGCAGACTGCTAATACCAAAATCAGTCCCCTTGTGACCATCATAAGTTTGTCTCCCACAATTAAAATCAACCGCTTTGGGACTACTATCAATATCGACGTAGTGCATGACAAAGCAGTCTTGACCTAAATTGCAGTCAATGGGAATAGCAAAGCTAGGAACATCAGACATTTGTGACGTATCTGAAGCACTACCAGATTGATTTGAGTACCAGCAGCCAACAGTAATTGTCAAACAAAAACTTAAAACAATAATTAACAGACTGTTTCTACCGAAAACATTCATCAAAATATTAGTTTGGATACCCCCTACTCCCTAATACCTACAAATACTTCTGCACCACCTCCCAACCTGTCCAAGAAACATAAGCTAACCCAACAAACAAAATAGCGTTGATAGTAATGTGAAGCGATC
>JASJDX010000101.1 GCA_030064975.1 Pleurocapsa sp. MO_192.B19 | reverse complement strand
GATAAACTTTCTACTGTTGCTAATCAATCGACCGAATCTACCATGTCTAAACAATCTCAAGATTCTGTCTCATCTAATTCTCCAACCCAATCTACCCCAGAAAGACAACAACCAATTCCACCTCCCTCTCATCCAAGACAATATCGAGCTATTGGCTTAATTCGAGCTAAATATAAACATAGCGAAGAACAAATGACCCAAGGTACCTTGGTTACTACTGACGGAGCAGAAATTGAGGCAGTTTTACTAGGTCGTATCATTAGCTTGATTAAAAACCATCTAGACCTAGAACAAGAACATCTGTGGGTAGTTTATCCTAGAACTAAGGTGCAGGAAGAGCGTCTGCACGTTCAGATTGTGGGTGTTTGGGAACCAGAAACTTTGAGCCAAAACACTGACGGTAATGAAATGCCAAGTGCAGAAACTGAACATGGTTATTTCTCAATTCGAGGAGAAGTAATTTTCTACTCCACAGAAGAAAAAAATATAGTTGTTAAAATTAAGCAATTTCCTCGCAAGGAAGGAGAAAAGCCCAAATTTTTCAAACTTAAACTACAGGGAGTTTTGGGCGAAAAACCCATAAGACATTTTTGGGATTTAAAAGTCCGTTTAGAAGGAGAAAATTTGGTGATTGAAGAAGGGACAGACTTAGGATTTGCTAAAAAACGCAAACCAAAATTCAAAAAAGACCGTAAAAAAATTCAGCTCAAGTCTTCTCGCTCAAGTAAACCTAGTCCAACCGCACGACCAATTTTACCAAAAAGGAAAAAAAGTGATTAGGCTAATTTAAAACTCAGATAACTTGTAAGATAACTTGATTTGTCTTTGCTGAGTTACACTGTCTATTCTTCATTTTTAATTTTTTCTCCTTGCTCCTTGCTCTTGCTAAATTACTGGGGTGTTTTTTGTAAATCTGGTCGTTCTTCAGGCACGATCGCACCTTCTACAGGGCAGACTTGCAAGCAAATACCGCAATCGATACAGGTAGCAAAATGTTATCTAAGCTAGAAAGTCACCTTTCTAACTCGACTACAGAACGCAGCATGATAATTTCTGATCACTGCGCTCCTCAATAAGATGATTCTTGACATGAAGACCTCTATTTTTGTCATTCAATTTTGCCATTCAATATAATCGTAACGGCTTTTAGTATTGTGGCATTGTCTATGTAGTAGTTGCAGATTTTTGTAATTGTCATCTCCACCTTGAGTGTTTGGTGGCAAGTTCCCTTGAATTTGATTCAGGTGCTTGCTTGCCACTGGATTCTGCGGTTTTATCTGGTCGATTTCCAATATGTCTTGGTTGGTAAATGACAGTTTACGTAATACACAATCAGCATTTGAGCATTTTCCCTTTTGCTTCTTGAGTAATGTTCTTACTCTGGTAGAAATTTCAGGGCATGAACTTAATCTGGGACTCCAATAGATAAAATCACCATCAAAGGGGGATTTGGTTCCTTTGACTTTCATCTGACGGACAATCTTGATGTCCGAGTGATTAATAAGTGTATAGGTAATTTTATTTTTATAGGTATCAGAAAATACCCAATTGCGGTTGTCAACGAATTTCCAGTATTTATCTTTAATCCATTTCTTACCTTTATTCGGGTGTCTTCTGTTTGCCCATCTTCTGAGTTTTTGATATGTAAGGTGGTCTAACAGTTTAAATATTTCACTGCTCATTACTCCTCTAAAATAGTTACTCCATCCTTTGATTATTGGGTTGAGTAATCCGATAACTTTTTCAGTCTTAGATGCCCGATGTCGATCAATTACTTCTTCAATCTTCGTCAGATGTTTCTTGATACTTTCCTTAGAGGGTTTGATTTTCAGTTTATATCCCAGATGTTTCCTTTGAGAGTAAAATCCAGATTTATATTTGCCAACCTGATGATGTTGGATATGGAATCCTAGGAAATTGAATCCCTTGTTCTGGTTATATTCTTCTAGACTGTGACTGATTCTGGTCTTTTCTAGTTTAAGTTGTAGACCTATATCTTTTAGCCATGTTTCTATGAGAGATTTACATTGCTCAATAATATTTATATCTTGGTGAAAGACAACCAAGTGATCGGCGTAACGAATAATGTTTGGGATTGGTCTGCTCCAATATTTTCCGTGCCTGTATCCTTCTCTGGCAGGAAATGAATCTATGATTAGGTTTTCCATTCCCTGTAGAGCGATATTGGCTAACAACGGAGAACATACTCCTCCTTGTGGATTTTCTTCCCTTCTTGTCGGAAACAAACTGCCATTATCTATTACCCCCGATTTAAGCCAGGCTTTAATTTGCCTACTTAATTTAGGGAATGTATTCA
Organism: Pleurocapsa sp. MO_192.B19; assembly: GCA_030064975.1. GTDB lineage: Bacteria > Cyanobacteriota > Cyanobacteriia > Cyanobacteriales > Xenococcaceae > Waterburya. Next base: position 10,539 of record JASJDX010000101.1, on the reverse strand, counting down.
ATTTCTCTATTAGTTTTTGGTGGTCAATTTTGTCAAAGCATTTTACTATATCTGCATCTAGGACATATTTTGGCTTTTGACATAAAGCTTTGTGGATTGCTCCAATTGCGTCATGAGAAGAACGTCCAGGTCTAAATCCATATGAATTGCCTTCAAATTTGGCTTCCCATTCTGGTTCTAGAGCCATCTTGACCAGAGCTTGTTTTGCTCTTTCGTTCATGGTGGATATTACCAAAGGTCTTTGTTGGTGCGCCTGCGATGGGTAAGGGAATGTCTCGATCGCATCCGCTTTTTGGGGTGTTGGTAGCCATATTCTACGGATAGGCTCTGATTTATCGCTTAATTGTAGATTATTCACCAATTCTATTCTTTTCCTAGGACTTAATGACTTAATGCCATCTACTCCTGCTACTTTCTTTCCTTGAACATCCTGAGTTACTTTCCTGACTGCAATAGCTTTAGCTGACCATGAGCTAATCAGAAGTTTTTGGAGTCTGCGAACTACTTTGACATCTCCACGTTCAGAGGCTTGATAAATTCTTTTTTGAAGCTTGAATACCTGCTTATCTAGCTGATGCCAGGGGAGGGTATTCCATTCATACATCGGAGGACGCGGTTGGCGACAAAGGGCTTCTTGCGTAGGTGGAGCCTCAACGGAGGTTCCCACAACGGCTTCTCGCACTTGCCTGCATTTGTTCCTCACCAACTCTTGATGTCCGTGTTTTGCCGTGTTCATGACATTACTTTTACTTTAGACTTTATCTTTCATCTCACCGTGAGTCTGTCAGCATATCCTGGACATTACTCCAGGCATTCGCTTCTGACTCTATCCTTCCCTAATAAGGCTTACGCTGGTTACTACTCAATCTTTTCGACCTAATTAGTATTGAGAGCCTTAATAGGGTTACACCGTTCCTAAATTTCGTTGGTTTCTGACCTTAGAGCCTTTCTATTCGCCGAGGGTTGTTGTTGAATGCCAAAGTACAAGGATCGATCTGCACTTCTTTTTCATAGGTATAAATTGATTACCTATTCCTAACCCTTTGAACTTTTGTTCCCAGCCTATCAACCTGTTTTGGCTGGTATGGTATGACGACGATTCAAACGAAAGTTTGTCTCCTACTCATAGTCAGTTGCTTCGATGGGATTCCCAATCAGGTTTTGAGTTACCACCTTTTAACATCCCGCTTCACCAATTTGAGTTACCACCTCACATCAGTGGGGACGTGCTTTCACCCTTGCATCTAGGGGGTTGGACTTGGGTTGACCCCTCACCAACACGAAATTTAAGTTGTCTAACGTTGATTTTTGTTACTTTCGTAACCTTCCTTAACAGTTAGCCGTTTGTCCCTGAATATTGCTATTCATTTAAAACGAACGGTTCGCACCAATCCAATACCAGTCTGTTCCTTTAGTATTTTTACCAGGACCGTCGTGTATACAAGCTACAGGGCAAGCATCAACACAATCAGCTACTCCTTCACAAATTTCAGTGACAATAGTATGGGGCAAAACAGTTTCCTCCTTTAAGTTTTGTTACAGATTAGTCTGTGTCTGAAATTCTAGCAGAATTTACCTCCCAGCTTAAAACACCTGTATTGCCATTTAGTTGAACTGGTTGTCCAACTGGTAGTGCTGCATTTGCTCCATCATGTCCAAAAGGCAGTTCATAAACCAAAGGAATATCTAAATCCTCAAGGCGATCGCGTAATACTTCGGTGATTGTCCAGCTATTACTCCCTGGGTAGGGTTCACAACGACTAAAACGACCTAAAGCAATCCCTCTGATGTATTTAAATACTCCCATCATGCGCCATTGAGTCAACATCCGATCGATTCGATAGGGATATTCAGTAACATCTTCTAACGCTAAAATTGCTCCCGTGAAGTTAGGCTGCACAGGGGTTTTTAGTAGATGAGTGGCTACGGTTAAATTGGCTGGTAATAATATGCCTGAAGCTTGTCCTCCACCTCCTGCTTTTCCTTGTAAAGCGTCAATTCGACCTGTTTCTAGATAATTAAACATTCTGGCGATCGCCCAGTCTGGTTCTATTGCTAAAGTGGTCAATACTGGGGCATGAAGCCCAGAAACACCTACTGTTGCTAAACTCCACAATAGGCTAGTAACATCAGAAAACCCCACAACCCATTTAGGATCGACAATAGTTGCTTTGGGTTGCCAACTCCAATCTTCTAATAACCTGGCTCCGCCATAGCCTCCCCTGACGGCAATAATTGCCTTACATTTAGGGTTGTGCCAAGCTGCTGCTAAATCTTCTCTTCGTTGGCGATCGCTTCCAGCTAAATAACCATAGTGAGCTTGATAATTACTACCGAACTCGACTTGATAACCACGCGATCTCCAGATGGCAACACCTTTTTCTAAAGCTTCTGTTTCCTTTAACGCACCACTAGGTGCAATTACCATTACTAAATTCCCTGGCTGTAGTAAAGGGGGTAATTTGCACGGTTTGACCAATGAGTGTGGTGGTATTTCCATGGCTAGACTACAAATGTATAAACTATTATTTACTTTTATTTACTTTCCTTGTAGCCCGAAGTATACGCGCTAATTGTTGATGATTGCATTGGTGCAGGATAAATAGTTTAATTTATTCCCCTGAGAAAGTTACTATATGTTAAGTTAAATTTTATAAAGTTTTAAGCTTATTATTTAAGTTAGAGAGGAGAGCTTCATGGCGTTAGAAATTCCCGATCCGATCAAAACCTGGTCGCAGTTCGGTCATCCCCTATTAATGTGGGTGTTGTTAGGTATTACGGTTTATGCTTTATATTTGGGAATTCAAAGTTCTAAAATTCGTAGTGCTGACAAAGAAACCAGAAAAGAATTAGTTAAGAAAAACTTTAGTCAAAGACACCACAAAATGGGGTCAATTCTTCTGGCTTTGATGGTTTTAGGCAATATAGGTGGTATGGCAATTACCTATATCAATAATGGCAAACTATTTGTGGGACCTCATCTGTTGGCAGGATTAGGTATGACTGCTTTAATTGCTGTCTCTGCATCTTTAGTTCCTTATATGCAAAAAGGCAATAGTCTGGCTCGTAATACTCATGTATCCCTAAATGTTGTGCTGTTGGGATTATTTGGTTGGCAAGCGATTAGCGGAATGCAAATTCTGCAAAAGATTGTTGACAATATAATGTCATAGCTAAAGCAATAAACACTAAAGTAAAAAATACTTATTCTGAAAGACGTAAAATCTTCTTTGTTAAATTTTGCGTCTATTTTTTGTTTAATCCTATTTAGCTTGGAGATAATTCCAGAGCAAAGCAAATAACCGACTAAGCCTTTGGGAATCAGTTAAATGAGTATCTTCCAAATTGAAACCTCGACTCTGAAAAATCCCAAATTAGGTAAGCGTCGATGTCTCCTGCTACTAATAATTGGGCGATACTATCTGGTGGTGGTACGGCACGGATTTTGACATCTTTATCGGGGTCGATACCTCCTGTGGCTAAGTAGTAACGCAGCAAGAGATTGTGCATCTAATAAGAGAAAGGTACACCAATGTTAAAGCCTTTAAAATCCGCAGGGCTATTAACTTTACCTTGGTATTTATTGGCGACGGTAATTGCCTGTCCATTGATGTTCTCAATACTGGCCAATTTTACCCTAAAAGAAGCCGAACCCAGACCCAAAGTCATGGCGATAGGCATTGGTGCCAGCATATGATAAACATCTAGTTCACCTGCGATCGCCGAATCTCGAACTGCAGCCTAACTGGGCATCTTAACCACTGGGGCATTAAAACCATATTTCTGATAAAATACCAAGGGTTCGGGCATGATATGAGATAATTAGAACGTTTTTTATATTTAGATTTTATAGCGATTTTTACCTAATGTGCATTACCATTGACAATTAGAGAGAAGATCGGGTAAATCGAATCAGCTTTATATTGTTTTTAGCGGTGGTGCGATCGCATAATTAGAATTTAATCTAAAACTTATTAAAAATACTGGATATCATTACCTAATCAAAAACGCCAATTAAGTTATGTAGTGGAAGCTGATTGATTGAATGATTGAGACATTAGACTAGAGTAAATACAAATTATGTTTCTTTCTCTTCATTCCCTAGCATGGAATTATGATTACTTAACTAATCCTACGAAGTGTTAATTGATAAGTTTATTAAATCTAATTTTTTAATTATTGCGCCAGATACTTTATTGTCAGATGCGATTGCAGTTGCCAAGCAAGTCCAAAGGACTGAGTTAGCCGTTTGCGAAGCAAGTCCGAAGGACTCAGGCAGCGCTTTATCTGGTCAAAATCAGCTTGATTGTATTTTAGTCGGCACAGCAGAAAAATTAATCGGGATTATTACTAAGGGAGATGTCCTTAAAGCAGTAGCCAATGGAGTGAATTTAACAAATACCAGAGTTGATGCGGTAATGACTCAGCCTGTGATAACTATGACAAGATCTCAATGTCAGGATATCCAGTCAGTTTTGTATTTTCTGCAACAACATTCGGTAAGCTATATACCAATTTTAGACGCACACCAAAAATTAATTGGAGTTATTGATTCTTATAGTTTAATCCAGTCTGCAACAGCTTTAGAGATAAATTCTATCTCAAGCAAAAGTGTTCAGGATTTTAGTCCGTGCCATCTTGGCAATTTTACGACGGAGACGGCACGAACCGTTGGTCAAGATAAGAGGAGAGCAATCAGGGTCAAGCAAGAAAATCAAAGCTTACAAAGGCAATCAGCCGCAAGATTGGATCAAACTGCCAAACAATTCAGAATATTGGCTCAAAAAGCACCAGTAGGCATTTTTGAAACCGATATTCAAGGAAATTGTTTGTTCGTTAATTCCCGATGGCAAAAAATGACAGGATTATCAACTTCTGAAGCCTTAGGAAATGGATGGACTAAAGCTCTGCATCCTGACGACTACCAAAAGGTATTTAATCGATGGAATGAATGTATTCTAAACGGACAAGAATTCGCGATGAAATATCGTTTTAAAACGCCAAATAACAAAGTGGTTTGGGTATCTGGTAGTGCTGTTGCCAATTATAATAATGGCGAAGTGGTTGGTTATTTGGGAACTGTTACCGATATTACAGAACAACAGATTGCGCTTAAAAAACGCAAGCAGACAGAAATTCAACTAAAACAAGAACGAGATTTTTCTAATGTCATTATCAATACTGTAGGTGCATTAGTAGCGGTATTAGACCGACAAGGAACAATAGTAAGCTTTAATCATACCTGCGAACAAGTTACTGGCTATAGCTTTACAGAAGTTATAGGCCAAAAAATATGGGAATTATTAATCCCTCCTGAAGAGAAAGCAGTCGTTACAGCTGTATTCGAGCAGTTACTCAAAGGACAAGTTCCCAACCAATATGAAAATTCTTGGCTAGCCAAAGATGGTAGCCGCCATCTCATTTCCTGGTCAAATACTGCCTTATTTGATACTCAGGGAAAAGTAGAATTTATCATTGCTACAGGCATTGACATCAGCGAGCAACGTCGAGTCTGGAATCAATTGGAGCAACAATATCGACAAACTAAGTTACTGGCAGAGATAACTCGCAAAATTAGGATGTCCATTGAACTGGATAAGATTCTCCAAACTGCCGTAACTGAAGTACAACATCTATTAGCCTGCGATCGCGTTTTGATTTTTGAAGTCCGCTCCAACCACACTGCTTTACCTATTAGCGAAGCGATTTTGCCTGATTTGCCACCGATGCTGGGTTATGAACTTACAGATCCTCTCTTGGTTGGTCAATATTTAGATAGATATCATCAGGGAAAGAGCTTAGCCATTGATAATCTTGCTACAGCGTCTATTTCTCTTGATATCAAACGGTTATTAAAACAATTTGAAATTAAAGCTAAATTAGTAGTTCCTATTCTTAGTCAGCAAGAACTTAAAGGTCTTTTAGTTGTTCATCAATGCCATAATCCGCGACAGTGGCAAGAATGGGAAATTCAGCTACTCAATCAATTAGCCGATCAGATTGGTGTGGCTTTATCTCAAGCTCAACTACTAGATAATCTTGAAGAATTAGTATCTCAACGCACTAATGAGTTAACTGTCACTAACCAACTATTGCAGACAGAAATAGCTGAACGTAAACAAACAGAAGTAACTTTAAAAGAGAATCAGCAAAAACTGGCAGGTATTTTAGACAATGCTGATGAGGCAATTATTTCGATCGATGAACAACAGCAAATTCAATTATTTAACCAAGGTGCACAGCAAATTTTTGGTTATCAGGCTCAGGAAATAATCGGACAACCTTTAGATATTCTCTTACCTACAGTATTTCGTCAGATACATCGCCAACATATCGAGGGATTTAGTAAATCTGTCGAACAATCTCGGAGGATGGTAGAGCGCAGTAACCATGTATATGGTCGTCGTAAAAATGGCGAAGAGTTTCCTGCTGAGGCATCGGTGGCTAAACTGCAAACTAAAGAAGGGATGTTGTTTACAGTCATGCTTAAAGATATCACCGAATCAAAGCAAGCTCAAGAAAAACTGCAAGCCTCTAAAAGCTTGCTCGCCAAAGCCGAAAAAATTGCTAAAATCGGCATCTGGGAATACGATCATCAAACTAAACGGAGAAGTTGGTCAGAAGAAATATATCAAATTTTAGGTTTTAAAAGCGATCGCCCCATGCCGTCTTGTCAAGAAATCTTGGCTCGTATTCATCCCGACGATCGCTTGCTGGTTAAACAAACGCTTCGTCAAGGACATCAAGAAGGTAAAGCTTGGCAGTTCAATTACCGTTTTCTGCTGCCTGAAGGTAAGGTTAAATACGTAGAAAGCAAAGGTGAACCAACAGTAAATCGACAGGGAAGAGTCCTCAAAGTATTGGAGACAATTATGGATGTTAGCGATCGCATCCAAGCGGAAAAATCTTTTCAGCGTAGTCAAGAACAGTTGAGGTTAATTACTGACGCTCTACCAGTTTTAATTGCTTACATAGATGCTCAGCAGTGTTACCGCTACAATAACCGTACTTACGAAACTTGGTTTGGTAGACCTCGCTCTAGTTTACTAGGGGTTCATATTCAAGAATTAATTGGAGAAGATAACTATCAAAAAATTCTGCCCTATATTAAGACAGCTTTGCTAGGAAAGACAGTTACTTTTGAGAATCAACTTACTACTCCAAGGGGTAATTCCTATTGGATAAATGCTACTTATATTCCTGATTTTGATTCTAAGGGGAAAGTGAAAGGATTTTTCTCAATGATAGAAGATATTACCGACCGTAAGGCAATAGAACAGATGAAAAGCGAATTTATTTCTATTGCCAGTCACGAAATGCGAACCCCTTTAACTTCGATTCACGGAGTAATTAAATTGCTCGATGCTGGTCGTTTAGGGGAACTATCTAAATCAGGACAACAGATGACAGATATGGCTCTGAGGAATAGCGATCGCCTAATACGTCTAGTTAATGACATTCTTGATTTGGAACGAATGGAATCAGGTAGAGACAAGATTGAAAAACAACGGTGTGATAGCGCTGAATTGATCAAACAGGCAACAGATACTTTGCAATCTATGGCTGATGAACAGCAAATTATCCTGGAAACTAGTTCTTCTTCGATTGAATTATATGCCGATCGCGATCGCATCGCGCAAACTTTAATTAATTTAATCAGTAATGCTATCAAGTTTTCTGATGCTGGTAGTACGGTCTGGATCACCTCTCAAAAGAAAGGCGAACAGGTTCTATTTGCTGTCAAAGACCAAGGTAGGGGAATTCCTCAAGATAAATTGGAAACTATTTTTGAACGTTTTCAACAGGTGGATGCTTCTGATGCCCGTAAAAAAGGTGGCACTGGTTTAGGTTTAGCTATTTGTCGTCATATTGTCGAGCAGCACCAGGGTAAAATTTGGGTCGAAAGTGTTTGTAGCAAAGGCAGTACTTTTTTCTTTGTTTTGCCTCAGCAATAAGCTCAGAATTATTTGCAGGATTAATTACAAAAAGCGACGGGGAAAGCCCACTTCTTTTAGATGTGGGATGATGAGTCGCCCCATCGCTTGCTAATTGCTAATAGCTAATTGCGCGTTGGCACAATTAGCAGCGAACTTAAGCACAAAAACACCCATGCTATGTTGAAGTCGAGGCACGGTCGGGGAACCCGACCATGTGCAATCGACTTGTTGAGCGACGACAACAATTAGCTGTCTTCGCGAAATCCCACGTCATTTATGCGTGGGATGAGCTTAAGGCTGGTTGTTTTTTTGGTGGCAATTAGTTAAAGTCAATTACAGTCTGGATTTAACTAATTGCGGCTAAAGATTCTTTCTCCGCTAGAGAAGATACAGGAAAGATGCGGGGAGAAGAATTGGCAAGTGATAAATTAACTTTAGTACCAATCGTAATAGCGTTATTAAGGTTGCTACGGGCGTGAAGTCTCTTCCCAGAAGCTGTTTCTACACAATAGTGATATTCTCTACCTAAAAATTGTCTCTCTCTGATTACTATCGCCGAGGAAAGATCGGGAACTAAAATAATGTCTTCTTGACGCAACATCATATCTCCATGCTCATCGAGTGCATTTTCCCGAGAATTACTCTTTTGAGCATAATTAGTTTTAGATATTTCTACTTTACCTATTTCTGTAACCCAGAATTGATTTTCGCGGCTAGCAGGTAAAAAATTAGCTTGGGTGACAAATTCGGCTACAAACCGAGATGCAGGATTAAGATATATCTCCTCTGGAGTACCAACTTGTTCTAGTTTTCCATTACGCATCACGGCAATTTTGTCGGAAATAGCCAAAGCTTCTTCGCGATCGTGGGTGACAAAAATCGCTGACGTACCTGCTGCTTTAAGAATGGAACGGATTTCAGATCTCAAGCGATGACGAACTTGGACATCTAAATTACTTAGAGGTTCATCTAACAAAATTAGAGTAGGCTGGGGTGCTAAAGCTCTAGCAAGAGATATGCGTTGCTGTTGTCCCCCAGACAGTTGATGAGGATAACGCTTTTCTAAGCCAATAAGTCCGACTAATTCTAAAACTTCACCTACTCTTTGTTTAATTTGATGATTAGAAAGCTTTTTTTGGTTTTTATGTTGATTTTTTAAACCAAAGGCAATATTTTCTTTTACCGTTAGATGGGGAAATAAAGCATAATCCTGAAATACCATTCCCGTATTGCGCTTTTCCGCAGCTAGGGAGTCATAATTATTACAAACTACTTTTCCCGCTATTTCTACTGTTCCCTGAGAAATAGGTTCAAATCCCGCAATGATTCTCAATAGGGTAGTTTTACCACATCCCGAAGGACCAAGTAAACCGAGTAATTCTCCATGCTCTAAAGTGAGACTAATATTATCTAAGACTACTGTATTAAAGTTATTTAAACCAGATGTTTGGCGATTGGTATAAGTCTTGGTGATATTTTTTAGCTGAAGAATTACTGACTGTTTCATATTATTTTCGATACAACTAAAAATCTATTAATTTTACAATCTTTAGTTGTTGCAGCAAGTTTACTAAATTTAATTGTTTCTAGGAATTGTTCTCAATTAAAGTTTAACCTAATTAGCTGCCAGTCAGTTATGAAAATTATGCAGGCTTTTTGAGCAATATCGTAGCGTGGACGGTAGTAGAGCCGATCGCGTAGTACTTTAGTGCAACAATTGTCTTTAAAACAAACTATATCTCTGTAACAGAGTTTTTACCAGTTTAGGTAAACTTTTGGCTAATTGAGCAGCATCAGTAAAGCTAAGTTGTTTGTAGCCAGCCATATCAAAAGGCATCTTTCCTCTTAAATCTGGACGTTCCATATTAAGTAACAATATCTGCCCGTTGTCCTTGTGTTGAATGCCATAACCTAGTTCAATACAAACATTGGGATCAATCAACAATTGAGATTGCTTCTCCCCAGGAATGCTACTAATAGGAGTAACATCAGCTATTAGTAATAGACTTTTAGTAATTTTTCTGAATTGGCTGTTGCTTAGGCGTAAGGGAGATTCTGATGTGTGAGGTGTAATTTCTAAAGATAGAGGAATTCGAGATCGCTCTTGAAAATTATCAATGATATTTTGTAAAGCGGAGATAATAGCTTCGTTAGAGGCCTGATAGTGATTCTGAGGACTATAGTAAATTACTGGATCGAGTCCTGAAGTACTACTAGATTTAGTAAAGTAAATTTCTTGCGAAACTAAATCAATATTAGAAACCACATAGGTACCGCTTCCTTGAATATAAAACTCAATGGTTTTACCTGCCAAATACAATTGAAACCACTGTGAGCCTTCTACTTCTAGACGATCATCTAGGAAGTCTACCCGCAAACCAGTTTTTAATAAGCTGTTTCTGCTTAAACGTAAGGTGCAAGGCTTTTGGATTACTTTTTTGATTGGTTCGTACTGTTCTAGATACCAAGCTTTGAGCGCGATAATTGCCACAATTGTCTGTACAAGAGAAAAAGTCAACTCTAATGCATCTTAGCAGTAGACGCTCACATCTTCTCCACAAACATCGGCTAAGTAACAAATCGCACGAAAACGTAAAGAAAT
>JASJDX010000583.1 GCA_030064975.1 Pleurocapsa sp. MO_192.B19 | reverse complement strand
TTGGGTAATAGTTTCTGTCCGAATTGATCGGCTAAAGCTGCATTAAAAGCTTCTTCATTCCCTTCAACAACTCCAGGATAATTAACCACATAACAAACAATTGCTTGATAGACTCGATGAGCAAAGGGATGACCCAACTTGTCCATGATGGCGTTAGCGCGTTCTAGATAATTGCTAATTTGTTTTACTAACTGAGAATCAGGATCGGGTTTTCGCACCCATTCTTTAAACTGAGAATAGGAAATATAGTCTTTTGGAGATTCGGCAGTATATCTATTACTAATAAATTCTTCTCTAAGTTTAAGTTTTTCTGGTTTACCAAAAGTCAGTACGTTAGCACGGTCTAAAACTTTATCCGATAAAGATTGAGTAGTTTCATCCTCATTCATCGTCCCTACAAACAAAAACTGTTGCGGAATAGCTAGTTTCCGTTCATTTTCAAGTAATCGTAAGCTACCTACATCTAAATCTAAATAAGGAGTCCGATCTTTTTTGGTTTCTAATTTCGAGAGAAAATCGCTAAAGTAATACTCTACCCTTGCTAAATTCATTTCATCTAACAACACGATGACCAAGCGATCTTTTATATTAGAGTTTTGATATTGATACAATCCTCGCATCAAGTCTGTCGGCTTATATTTCTTCTCGATGTAGTTATAAAATCCTTGTAAATCTTGAGGTGAATCCCAGCGAGGTTGTACTGCTAAAGTTAAACTCTGTGCGCCAATATATTCAGCATAACGTTGAGGTAATTGGCTTTTACCCGTACCACTAATACCCGCTAAGATTACCAAAGCAGAAATATCCTGTACTTTTAAAGAGGTATGAAAAGCACTAATAACCCTCTGAGGAAAAGTAAGTCCACAATCTGTTAAATATCTAGCAAACCCTGAAATAAAGTATTTCTCTCCTACCGATGTTGTATCGATTTGTCGGTTGGTTTGAAGTAATGAATTCCACAGTGGCTTGCGTAAAGCTTGAAGTGCAGAAGCCGTACTATTTTCTATTTCTTCAATTTCGCCTTTTAACTGTTTAATACGCTTTTCTAATTCATTATTTTTTATTTGTAGATCGTTATTTTTGTTTTCAGTCGCAGCAATAATACTAGAAATATTTCTCTCTTCTCTTTCTAAATTATTAATTTCTTGTTGTTTGCACTTGATTTCCAATCTCAAACGGTGTGATTCTTCTCTTTGCTGTTCTACTTGACGATACTTTTCTTCACTTTGTTGAATCGCCTGTAAAATTTGTTGTTTTTGTGCTTCTAATCCTACTATTTCTGGACGTAACTGATTAATTCGATTTTCAAAGCTATTTTTTTCTGATGATAAAGCATCATAGGCAACTCGTAACAATTCTAATTCTGTAGCTTGTTTTTCTAGGTCTTTTGTTTTAATTTTTAATTCTTCTAGCTGTAAAGTAGTTTCCTTTAATTCTGTATGTTTAGGTAATAACTGGGCTTCAACTATCTGAAGCTCATCTTTTTTATTTTCTAAACTTTTTACCTGTAGCTGTAATGCTTCTTTTTGTCCTTCCAATCCGCTCTTTTCTGTTCTTATTTTCTCTATTTGTTTTTGTAATTCTTCGAGAGTATCGAGAGTGGGATTTTTTTCTTGAATTACAGCAATGCGTCTTTGTATTTCTTGTTCGCGATCGCTTAATAAAGGAATTGTTGTTTCTAGTTCTTGTTTTCTATTGGCTAAAAAGTTATTAGTTTCTACTAACTGTTCTTTTTGACCATTAATAATTGCAATTTCTGCTTTTGCTTCACTCAGTTGTTGTTTGCAATTTTGAGCTTCAATTTCTAACTTTTCTCTTTGCTGTTTTAATTCTCGATCCTGAGACTTTAAATCTTCTAGAGTTTCTTGCTGACTAATAACTTTTTGTGTAACAGTATCTAGTTCAATCTTGGCTTTTTCTAACTTAGGCGGAATCTCAGCCAAAGCCTCTTTTTTAGTAATTAAATCTTCTACTTGTGAGTTAAAATCTGCTATCTGCCTGGTTAAAGTCTGTTTTTCGCTTACTAATTTTTCTATTTCGCTTTGTAATTGTTCCAGGGATGACAAATTAGGATTTTTCTGCTCTATCTCCGAGATCCTACGTTCAAGATCTTCTTTTTTATTTCGTAAATCTAAAAATTCTTCTTTAAGTTGCTTGTGTCTGGTTTCTAGCCCGTTTATTACCTCTGTAGCTTCCACTTTACGAGCATTTAACTGTGCAACTAAAGCTTTAAGTTTGTGCGCTAACTCTTCTTGTTTCGATATTTCTGTTTGTATTTCCTGTTTTTCGCTTTTTACTTCTCGGTATTTTTCCTTTAAATAACTTAATTCGCTTTTACTATGCTCTATTTCTTGTTTGAGCTTGGCTAATTCTGAATTAGAAAGAGCCATTTTATCCTCTGGTGATATTTTAATAGCCTCTTGAATTAGCTTATCTATATCTCCAATATTTTCTTTTCTTTTGCCAATTTCATCATCTAATCTTATTTTTTCTCTCTCCTTTTCCTGAATATTTTGTTTGATATTTTGAAGATATTGTAGAGCGACTCTTGATTGTTGCTCTAATTCATTAATCTTTTGCTCTAATTCATTACGCTGTTGGTTTAATTCAGATATTATTTTTCGTTGGCGATCGATTTCTTTGTTACATTTTTTAATTTGTTGATGAGCATGTTGAAGTATATCTTGATATTCTGAATTCATTTATTACCTACTCGTATTGATTAAAAATTTTCAAAGGATAATCGAATGCTTATTTATTGTTTATTTAGTTTTCCTTTTAAAGATTCATAATCTTCTTGTAACGAATTATAATGCCCCTGAGACAATGCTGTATTGTTTTTATATTGCTCCAATTTAGAGGAGTTCAAAAGAACTTTTAATTCCTCAATTAGTTTTTGTAAATATTCTATTGTTTTTTCTAAATCTTTGATTTTTTCTGCCAAAAATTTGGTTTTCGCCATCAGGCGGTAATTAGTAACATAAACAGAAGTTGCTGTACCAATACCCGCACCAATGGCAGCTATAAAATTACCCCGACTCAATATCAAAGTCATAACTGTAACTGCTGCTGCTGGAATCCCCAACCTACGGAGATTGGGGTTGCTGAAAAAACTTGGTTGTCTCAAAATTTACCTACCTTTTGTGTGAGGAAAACACTCAAAGAATAATGAACTTCAAACTTGGAATCTCAAACTTGTAGCCTTATACTTAGTATTCCCAAATAAAATTTTAACTAAACAAAAATTAGCAGATAATTCTAATCTTTTGAGATAAAAAAATCAGTGTTTGTTTTCGTAAAAACACTTAAATAAAAGAATTAACACTTAAAAATAAAATAGCTTTAAATAATAGATAAAATCACCAACCGTGTGATTACCTTTCTTCCTTATGGACTGAAGCCCAAAAAGAGATAGAGGAAAACATTTACAAACGACAGCAAAGGGAAGCTTTGATAGCTGAAGGTGTATCTTCTGAAGAATTTCCTGAATTTCTCAAACCAGGAAACATAACCAAAACTACTCCTGTAATTCTTCAGTTTGGTGAATTTAAGGAGAGAAAATCACTAAAGTAATACTCTACCCGCGCTAAATTCATTTCATCCAACAGCACAATTACCAAGCGATCGCTCAGGTTAGAATTGTTCTGATACTGATATAGTCCCCGCATTAAATCTGTCGGCTTGTATTTCTTGTGTGGGTGTTAATCGTCCAGGAGCAATGACTCGGGCAGTGGATGGATTAACTACGAAAGTGCTTAACGAACGATTATCCGATCTGTTAAAATTTGACGTTGTTGAAAAGATTTCTTACCCAGAAATTCCGCCCCGCGTAGAATATGAATTGACGGAGTTTGGACTACGCTTTATTAAGATTCTGGACACGATCGATGAGTTAGAAGAATTTCGTCGCACAAGCCAATTGAATTAATCTTGGTTTTTAATAAGTAGCAACTTTCCATTACTTGTATTCACTAACACTTTGTAGTCTCCGTCGTTTTACAGCGGTGTAATTACGGAGCTATTCAATCAGGGTTTCATTTTCTTCAAACCGTTGACATTTTTGTGTCACATTTGGAAACTAAAATTATAAAAAATAAATTAAGATAAATTAAGCTGGCAGCGAAAGTAATAAAACTTAACAACTAAACGTTTGGTTATAAGGCGATTAGGCGACCCCTAGCCTAGGGAGCGCCCGAAGAGTTTGAACACTCTAAAGCATAAAAATCAAACGAAGTTAGCCAAAATCATTCTTTAGATAGATAGTAAATATTTATTAATGCCGAGTATAAAAAGTTAAGGTTTCTTTCCATTTTATTAAAAATAAGCTGAGCAAAAAGCCATGAAATCAACTGAAAAACCACCCCAGCACACGCCAGAATTAAAACCTAAGTTAAAAGAATTTCCCACAGCAAACCTCCAAGAAACTAGAAAGAACAAAAACAAAAATAAATCACCTGGGTGGTTGCTAGCAATTCTGCTTTTGGGAGGAAGCGTAGCTTTATGGCAAGTATTAACTCCTTCATCACCACCAACAGCTCAACCCACTACCCAAACAGTACCCCCTAGACCAGTAGAAACCTTGGCTTTAACCTCAGGTACAGGTAACAGACAGATTAGATTATTAGGACAAGTAGAAGCAGGAGAAAGAGCAACTCTAAGTCCGCAAATTGACGGTACAGTGCAGCAAGTTTTAGTTAGAGAAGGCGATCGCGTTACGACTGGAATGACAATCGCCATTCTCGATGATGCTGATTCTAGATTAGCTCTAGCCGAAGCACAAGCAAGATTAGCACAGGAAAGAGGTAATTTAGCTCGTCTTCAGGTAGGTACTCGCCCTGAAATTATTGCCCAACGACAAGCAGAATTAAACGCAACTATAGCTAGAGAAATAGAAGCACAAGATAATTTAGAACGGGTGTCAGGTTTAACTGAACAAGGAGCATTATCCCAAAGAGCTTTGATAGAAGCTAGAGCCGAAGCCGATGCGGCAACTAGCGAAAAGTTCCGCGTACAAGCTCTTTTAGCAGAAGCACAAGCAGGGCCTACTAAAGAAGAAATCGATGCACAACGGGGTTTAGTAGATGCTGCTCAAGCTGCCGTAGAACAGGCACGCTTAGCAATGGAGCGCACGGAAATAAAAGCAGCCTTTTCTGGGATAGTTCAGTCACGAGATGTCGATCCTGGTGATTATGTAGAAATAAACGATCCAATGTTAACTGTAGTAAGCGATCGCTCTTTGGATGTCTTTTTAGAAGTACCCGAAAGTCTAAGCGGACAAGTTGCACCAGGAATGAGAGTAAATTTAAACGCTAGAGCATTACCTGATTGGCAACAGGAGACAGAAATTACGGCAGTAGTTCCCACAGCAAATACTGCTTCTCGCAGACAGTTAGTCAGGGTGAGTTTAGATAATCCGCCTCAGGAATTGTTACCAGGAATGGCAATTCAGGCAAATTTAGCTGTGCCAATAGAAAATGCAGATACTTTTATTGTGCCTCGCGATGCTTTGACTAGAAGGGGAAATGAATGGTTATTATTTGCTGTCAATAACAATCAGGCACAACAGCTAGATGTAGAAATGGTGGCAGATTTGGGCGAAGAAGTAGTTATTGCCAATAATGAATTAGAAGAAGGACAAAGTATTGTGGTTACAGGCGGAGATGGTTTAACAGATAATGCTGCGGTGCAAGTAATCAGTAATCAGTAATCAGTAATCAGTAATCTTGTTCGATTATAGGCTTGAACCAGTTATTATGCTCGAAGGTAAACCCACAACT
>JASJDX010000582.1 GCA_030064975.1 Pleurocapsa sp. MO_192.B19 | reverse complement strand
ACTCCGAACTCCGAACTCCGAATTTCGAACTTTTTTGAGCATCCATCATTTCAAAATTGGCAGACTAGTACCCAAAGATTTTTTTTACCCTAAGATGATCGAGTATCTACCCACTCACCCATCGGCGAAGAAGGGGTTATCGGATAAATCGTAATTACTTCATTGAGGGGATAAACTACACGGGCGACAGCTTCATTACCGTCAAGGGTAGCAAAAGTTTTGGTCGGGATTTTTATTGTTTCTGGGATAGGCGATCGCACCATAACTAATTTTTTCTCCTACAGTTATAGTTATGTAGAATTTCCGCTTTTGATTTATTTTTAAGTTAGGCAAAAAGTTTGAGGATATTGTGGAGATAATTGAAAAGATATTTATCGTAGCGATTAGCAATGTCTCTCCAATTCTCCCAAGATATCGAGCGATTACTGACAAAATCGGCTGCTGAATCCATAACTATCGCCGAGATTTTTCAAGAGACTGGGGAACGAGGCATTAGCTTAGTTATTAGCTTGTTGGCATTACCCTTTCTATTCCCGATGCCTCCTGGTTTATCTGGCGTGATGGGCATCGGCTGTTTTTGTTTGGCAATTCAAATGGCATGGGGCAGAAAATCA
This sequence comes from Pleurocapsa sp. MO_192.B19, assembly GCA_030064975.1. GTDB lineage: Bacteria > Cyanobacteriota > Cyanobacteriia > Cyanobacteriales > Xenococcaceae > Waterburya. Next base: position 5,114 of record JASJDX010000582.1, on the reverse strand, counting down.
CCTTGGCTTCCGCAGCAAATCGCTCAATATAAATTTCCCCGTAGCGTGAGCCAAAAATTACTCAAGAATCTACGACGCATTACGGTTTGGTTAGAAAGAATAGTACGTCCACGCTGGCAACAAATAGCTACTAATCGTTATATCTGGAGAACTAATGGCTTCTGTATCGCATGGCTGTCAATTTTACTCATGTTGCCCTTTCCTCTTACCAATCCTCTTCCAGCAACGACAATTTTGCTGCTAGCGGTAGCCAATTTAGAAGCTGATGGTTTATTGATGGGGATTGGCTATCTATTGACTTTATGCAATACAATATTTTTTTGTTTTATGGGTTATGTTCTCTGGCAAGCTCCTCAACTACTACCCAGCTTTTTGAAATAAACAATTAGCCATAATTTTTTTGATGGTATTAATGATGGCGATCGCATCGTCGAACAATCAAACCTCTTTATTCTTAGTTATCACAAACCTGTTTATGACACTACCTACAAAATTTACCTCATAGATTACCTGAAAAACATGAGGATCTTGTGAAAGTTTTTTGAGGAAAATCATGACCTTCTAAGTTAATAATTAAAATCATAAAGGTGTAATGGTAATGTAATAGTAATTTTTGCCTATCGTTAAAAGAATATTCGATCTTTTTAAATATAGATTAAGGTCACTTTGCCTTAGTCTTGTTGAGAAAACACGATTTTGAGTAAACTTATGTTTCATTTTCTTCCCCTCAAGAGACAAAGTTGATATTTTATTAATAGAAGCTTATATAGCTTCTCCTGACAGAAATTACAGGTTTGTTCATATTTAAAAAGGAGGACATTAATCTGTTTCATCTAATATCTGTCTCGTCAAATAAAAACAGTAGCATTCAACTAGAAAGCTAATATTTCCTCAGACTAAAACTAGGGAGTTAATTTACTAGATAGTATTAATAGTAAAACTCCAGATTGTATTTTCGAAAGAGAGGAAGTCCCTTGGTGAGTATTGCTTGAATGTTGCTGTTTTAAACCAGACAATCAAACTGCATTGGATTAGATACTAGAAGTTTTTTAGAGCAGTAATTGTCTACAAAAAAGTAATACATAACTCTCAAGAAATTTGGAGATAGTGATTATGAAACCAATGATCTGGCATCCCGAACCAAAGGATCGAAAAGTCAATCAATATCTTGACAAGATCAATCATGAACCCTGGTTAGCTATTTTAGGAATAGGCTTATTAATTGTGTGTTCTTTCACGCTCTTAGTTTTGCTGGGTACATTTTAAAAGCAGTAAAGACTTATAATAAAAGACTTACAATATAGGTGCAAGTAGGCGTGATACCCTAGCAGCCAATTTGAACCAAAATGGTTTTTGCTGATAGGCATCAAGGTTTACTGGGCGTGAAAAATTCAAATCTTTCTCCAACATAGTGGCAACGCTATGGATGAAGTGAATATCGCTTGAAAAAGTTGTTATTTCAAAATTTAAAAAGAAAGAGCGATTGTCTAGGTTAACCGTTCCTACCCCTGCGATGTCGCGGTCGATGAGAATAACTTTTTGGTGCATAAATCCTGAACGATAGCGATATAGCTTGATTCCTACTGATTGAAGCTCGGTATAGTAGGAAAAAGAGCATAAATATGCAGTCAGATAATCGGGACGATTGGGTAAGATAATTCTGACATCTACACCACGCAAGGCAGCTAATTTTAGGGCATTAAGAATAGAGGTGTTGGGAACAAAGTAGGGACTAGCAAGCCAAATTTGACTTTGCGATCGCCCTATCATACCGAGAAAAAACAAATTACAGTTATGCAGTCGATCGGCAGGACCTGTTGGTAAAATTAACGCTGTCTGGTTGGATTCTTTTACTTCTTGTACCTGCCAGCAAACTTGAGGAATTTCTCTGGTAACCCAATACCAATCACCAAGAAAGACACTTTGTAAACATTGAACCGCAGCACCGCGAAGCTTGAGATGAGTATCTCGCCACGAACCAAAACGAGGATTTTTGCCTAAATATTCATCGCCAATATTTAAGCCTCCCATAAAGGCTATTTTGCCATCAACAATTAAGATTTTGCGATGGTTGCGAAAATTAATTCTAAAGCGGTTACCTTTTCTTCTGGTGCTGCCAAAGCCATTAACTTTGATGCCATGTTGTCGAAGGGATCGCAAGTATCTACGTGATAGCTTGCGGGAGCCAATTTTATCGTAGAGTAGATTGATCCTAACTCCTTGGTTGGCTTTATTAATTAGTGCCTGTTTAAACTCGTTACCTGTGTGATCGCTGTTAATGATATATGATTGCAGCAAAATATAGTCCTGAGCTTGAGCGATCGCTTCCAGCATGGCGGCATAAGTTTGCTCACCATTGATCAATAATTCTAGTTCATTTCCAGAAGTAAAAGGCAGGGGGGTAAAAACCTCTGTCAGCTTTTCGATGGTAGATAATTTGTCTGGAAGTAAAGCTTTATGTTTTAAGATTGCGCAGTATGCCTGACTAACCAGGTCATGCTTTTCTCGATAGGCATTCTGTAAAGCTTGAGCATATTCCTGAAACTCATTTTTTCCGAGAATCCAATACAAAGGAATGGCTACCCAGGGAAAAGTAATTAAGGAAATTCCCCAAGCGATCGCTCCCCGAGAAGAACGCACCACCATCACCGCATGGGCAGCAGTTAAAATGCCTACGCCATGGACAATTACTGTCGCTACGCTAAAGATTGAAACAAGGTTAACCCCCAGAAGCATATCTATTTAGTCGCTCTAAACGTAAAGCTCTACTAGTAGAGGATTGTGGTCTGAAGAAGAAATACTATCGATTACTTTAGCATTAGCAGTTTTCTGTTGGAATCCGCGATAAAAAATGTAATCTAAGGGTGGAGAAAGTAGAAAACGTTTAATTTTGAGCGCTTCAACTAGGGGAAAAGTAACAGGAACCAAGCCTAATCTAGTGGTCATTTGCAGCAAGATTAGCCAGCGAGAACGATTCCAAGTATTGAAATCTCCCGAGAAAATAACTGCTCCTTGATGTTGAGAGATGATTGTCTCTATCTCCTGAAGTTGGGACTGAAATTTGCTAGTTTCGACAAAGTTAATTAAGTGAGTATTGACTGTTAAAAGAGTATTTCGCTCATTACCTAGAGAATATTCTACAAAAAGAGAGACTTTGGGCGTACCAGTGACTGGTTCTTGATGTTGGGTAATTTTGGCTTTGCTACCAAGGAGATCGCTTTTAGTGGCAGTCAGAACACCAGAATAAGTATTATCCAAAGTATCGATTAAGTTGGGAGCAAAACTCCAGCCCATTGAAGTCAGTTCGGGAATCTGTTGTTTGATGGCACAAAGACGAACTTCCTGAAGAAAGATTTTATCTGGTTGATGTTGCTCGACTATGGCTAAAAAATCATTACTCCAATCACGAACATGATTATTTTTGGCGATATTCCAACTCAAAACCTTAATTGAATCGCAATCCAAAGCTGTGGGATTGGGATGAGGGCGATCGACAGTTTCTTCTGCAACCTTACCATACCGATGAGTAGGACTGATCTGCTTAAGGTATGATAGAGGACTTTGTTCTTTTAGCTCGAACATTAATTACGATTTATTTGACTTTAAGCTAGTCTAACACTTAGGAAAATAAGAAAATGGAGCAGATCGATGCTGGATATAGCCAAACGCCATTCTTGCCGACGGGGAAAGATTGAGATTTCTTATCTAGAATGGGATTCTCCTAAAGATAGATCGGAGCGAGAAGGTTTTGATCAAAGCAGTCATGTTAAACAGCCTGTGCTTCTTCTTCATGGTTTAGCTGATTGTGCAGTGGTGTGGTCTAGTTTAGGGGCGCATTTAATCGATCGTTATCATGTAGTTGCTCCCGATTTACGAGGACATGGAGAAAGTAGCAAACCCGACGATGATTATAGTTCAGAAGAAATAATTGCCGATCTAGAAGCTTTGATGGCTCATCTCGGCTGGAATCAAGCTCACATCTTGGGTCATTCTTATGGTGGAAAACTAGCTGCTATCTGGGCTACCCATAACCCACAACGCTTTTATAGTCTAATTTTAGTCGATCCGTTCTTTGTCGATAAATTACCTAGCTGGCTAAAAATAACCTTTCCGCTTTTATATCGCGTGTTACCCTTTCTTCAGGGCATGGGTCCTTTTACTAGTCAAGCAGCAGCAGAAAAACTAGCTCAAAGTCTCAAACAATATTGTCAATGGACTACTCTACAACAGCAAGCCTTTCGCGCCAGTATCGAACCCAAACCAGATGGAACTTGGGGTAGCAAATTTACTAAAGCAGCACGCGATCGCATTTTTACCGATGTCATGCAACAGGCAGGTTTAACCAAACCGTTAGCTATTCCCAGTTTGTTTATTCAACCTACTAAGGGGTTGAATCGCACACAATGGCAATTAAAACCCTACCGCCGTTATTTACGCAATTTAGAAATAGAACGAGTTGCGGGCAATCACTGGGTGTTTTTAGTCAATCCTGAAGAATTCAATCAGGCAATTGCTAAATTTCTTAACCAACTACAATTAAATTAGTAAAAGCTAATGCCTTTTTAAAATATTGAATATTTTTAGTAGATTTTGATGGATTAGCAAGATTTTAAATGCTGTTTTTTGGGTTGGATAGGCGAGGGCTCTATTTCTCCTTCGCAATAACCTAAATCGTACATACTGGCAGCTTGAGGATCGTGTTCTGGGCTTTTTTTGGATTTACCCGCCCAAGCATCTGCTTTACCCCGATCGATCCAGTCTTCGTCGGTTATTAATTTTTAGAGACGTTTTCCATAATTGTTTGCCTCTTGTTTTTACTTTTATCTACTTTTGTTGTATCAGCTTTTATCTTCGTTAAAGATAGATTGCAACTATTCGATAAAATCCAATCACTCGATCCTCACAAGTTTCTCAACTTAATAATCTACTAATTAAATTAGCAACGTTACAGAATTAATTATTTCTCTTGGTAATTGGGACAGACAAAGGAATAAAGGAGATCTAAAAATGAAAGCTGCCGACATAATGACCACTAAGGTTTTTACGATTAATAGTTTAGCTACTGTAGCTGAGGCGATCGCCCTAATGCGGGATAAAAAAGTGCGTTCTTTGAT
>JASJDX010000100.1 GCA_030064975.1 Pleurocapsa sp. MO_192.B19 | reverse complement strand
ATCTCTTTGGCATAGTCTACAATTTCCGTACTAGGATCGCCCACTGTTACCCCAATTTGGATTCCGTCATATCCCATTTCTTTAAGCTTATTGTGCAGAAATTCCTTGACTTTTTGTATCCTTTGTTCGTCATTGAGAGTATTCCACATTGCTGCTGGATCGGCTGGATGGAGTGGAGCAAGGACGTGAATTAGCTTTAAAGATGTTTCATCTTCAACGTATTCTCTGGCTGGTGCGATCGCTTTATAAGACCATTCGGAAAAATCAATAGGGATAAGGACAGATTGTTTTTTAAGCCAACTCATAATTTTAATTTGTCTTTTAATTTGTCTCCGTTTACTTCAAAACAGGTTCTCTGACTTCTTCAATCTCTGCTAACATTGCACCAGATTTGAGACGAGACATATAGCTATCTAACTCTTTGGCAACTACACCAGAAAGCAGAAAACAGCCCAACAAGTTAGGTAAAGACATAGCTAGCAGTAGAATATCACTAAATTCCAGAACGAGTTCGAGATTAATTACCGTGCCGATAAATCCACAGATTAAGAATAATGCTTTGTATATAGTGATAGTTCTGTCGCCAAACAGATATGCCCAAGCCAGTTGTCCGTAATAGCTCCAAGAAATCATGGTAGAAATGGCAAACAAAAAACCTGCAATAGCAATTACATAGGGAAACCAGCCAATAACCGTCTCGAATGATGCAGCCGAAAGTTTTGCTCCATCAAGATCGGCAGCAGTTGGATCGGCATAAACACCAGTGAGAACAATTACAATTGCCGTCATGTTACAAATAAACATGGTGTCAATAAACGGCTCTAACAAAGCGACAATCCCTTCTCTAACTGGTTCATCAGTACGCGCAGCCGAGTGCGCGATCGCAGCCGAACCAATACCAGCCTCGTTAGAAAAAACCGCCCGTTGAAACCCAATTACAATCGCCCCAATAGCTCCTCCTGCTACTGCTTCTGGACTAAAAGCTGTACTAATAATTGTACCAATTGCCCCAGGTATGGAAGTGAATTTTACTAGCATTACCCAAAGGCAAGCTAAAGTGTAAATTACCGCCATAAATGGTACTAGAATACCTGCTACGTAACCGATACGTTCGATACCCCCAAGAATAACTAGCCCGACAATCACTACTAAAATAATACCGAATAACCAGCTAAGATTCTCGAAAAAGGGTAAGACATTAGAAACAGCAGCATAAGCTTGGTTTGCCTGAAACATATTTCCCGCTCCCATAGTGGCGATCGCGCAAAATATTGCATATATTACTCCCAGTCCTTTACCTAGTCCTTTCATGCCCATGGATGATAATCCACGGGATAGATAATACATTGGACCCCCCCCCACTGTACCATCGGGCTTGATGATGCGATATTTTTGACCGAGAGTACATTCAGCAAACTTACTCGACATACCGATAAAACCCGCTATCGTCATCCAGAAGGCTGCTCCTGGACCTCCTAACCGAATGGCGATCGCTACCCCAGCAATGTTACCAATTCCCACCGTACCAGAAAGAGCTGCTGCTAAGGCTTGGAAATGAGAAACATCTCCTTCATCATGAGGATCGTCATATTTGCCTTGCACCACTTCAATGGCATGCTTAAAGCCGCGAATATTAATGAATTTCATCCTCAACGTGAAGAAAATGCCTCCACTAATCAACCAAAGAACAATCAATGGCATTCCATTTTCACCACCAATTTTGGAATATAAAAGGAGATTGAGAACGTCGATTATTTTTTGAAAAATAGCTTCAAATGCACCTCCAAAACCACCTGCTTCTGCTCCTTCTTGAGCCAAAGCAATTTGAGGAATTAAGATGATAAATAAAGCAAAAAACCAAAAGTAATTCTTGAATTTGTATAATATTATTTTCATGATTTTACTTACTCGAAGCGATGGATAAAAATATATAATTACCACTAACAAAAACCTACATTTTTGTAAATAATATTTACAAAAATGTCATATTCATATTTTTTGCTATCTTATAGTTTTTAAGTTTGCAATTATTTCTTGTGAAAAACTGTTACTAAATATACAAGTGCCTATTTTTACTTTAATTAAATAGCTGATAACATTCAATAAAAATACTTAAATAATATTTTGCTTTTTATGGTTTTCATAGTATTTCTTGTTTAACAGAGATCCGTTATGACGCTTTAATTATTATCAATTGACAATTGTATGTCAAGTATCTTTTATGATTTCCATGACTCCTATGTATTTGATAAAAATTTATTATTAATACTAAATCATGTTTAATACCAAAGCTTAAAATATCACTTCTGTCAAGTACTTTTATGTAGATTATTATTGATTTATTTTTAGGATAATAATATATATTGATTGTCTATTTACAGTGAAATACTTTTCTCCATTTGCTTTAAAAAGATTAGAAAAAAAATATTAGTAAACGATAAGCTTTCTGATTTAAAATATTAAAATACTAGAGAAAAAAGTCTTACTGCGCTTTTCATATGAGTAGACCACGATAACCAAACACGATAACCAAATTTTAAAATAGCTAATAGCTAATAGCTATTAGCTATTAGCTATTAGCTACGAACTAGCTAATTAGAAATGTAGTCTATTCAACTGAAAACGGCTGTAATATCTTTAGCTTTAAATAAAAGCGATCGCCTTTTATTCTTAAAATTTTTCAACAGCGATCGCTCCAGGGCAAAGTAATTTAAGCTAAGGAAAACTCAGCATTACGAGCAACTAAATCCTTAAAGACTTGTCTTAATACAGGATGCACCAATTGATAGTTATTGACGTTTAATCCCATAGCTAAAGCTGGATCATTTTCTAGGGCTTTAATTCCTGAATCTGCCAATTTGACTACATAAGGCAAAGTACTGTTGTTTAGAGCTTGAGTAGCTGTCCAAGGTACAGCCCCAGGCATATTAGGTACGCCGTAATGTACTACTCCTTCCTCAACATAAGTAGGCTGACTGTGAGAAGTTGGACGTAGGGTTTCAATACATCCTCCTTGATCTACCGCTACATCGACAATAACCGAACCAGGGCGCATCTTAGCAACTAATGATTTATTAACTAAAGTCGGTGCATTTTTGCCTGGAATTAATACCGCACCAATCAATAAGTCTGCATCGGGGACAGCAGTTTCAATGGCTGCGGTGTTGCTGTAAAGCAGTTCCACCCTAGAACCAAAGATAGTTTCTAAATAAGACAATCGCTCGACGTTGATATCAAAAATCTGTACTCTTGCCCCCATACCCACGGCAATTTTTGCTGCTTCTGTACCGACGACACCGCCACCTAAAATCGTAACTTTACCTGGGGACACTCCAGGAATACCACCTAATAAAACCCCTCTTCCTCCCTGTTGACGTTCTAAAAACCGTGCCCCAAACTGTACAGATAGTTTACCTGCAATGACGCTCATGGGTATCAGTAATGGTAGAGTGCGATTTAATTCTACAGTTTCATAAGCGATCGCTGTTACACCAGAATCAATCAGATGTTCAGTCAGGGATTTATTAGCTGCCAAATGTAAATAGGTAAATATTATCTGTCCTTTTTGGATGAACTGATATTCCGCTGCTAAAGGCTCTTTGACTTTAATTACCAGTTCTTGATTCCAAGCATCCTTTGCTTTGGGGACAATGGTTGCTCCAGCCTGTTGATAATCCTCATCGGTAAATCCAGAGCCAACTCCAGCCGTAGTTTCCACAAATACATCATGTTGGCGATCGCACAAGACACGAACGCTAGCAGGAGATAAACCCACCCGAAATTCTTGATCCTTAGTTTCCTTTGGTACACCGACTTTCATAATAAACCTCTATAAACAATGAACAATAAGCAATGAGCAATCAATAGAGAAAAGTAATTATCTATTTACTACTTACCTCTTATCTCTTACTTTAAACCTGACTATTCAAAGCTTGCTTCAAACTATCAACAATTAAATTCGCATCTGTCTTAGTCAAAATCAAAGGAGGAGCAATAATCAACACATTAGAAAGCCCAGGAACAGTGCTACCATTACGTCCAACTATAGTGCCTAATTCCAAACAGCGAGAGACAATCGCTCCTACTTGTGCTGCGGCGAGAGGTTCTTTAGTCTGCTTATCTGCTACCAATTCAATACCTAACAGCATTCCTTTACCCCTTATATCTCCTACATATGGATGATCTTCTAAAGTTGATAGTTCTGCTTTAAGATACGCTCCCATCTTAGCCGCTCTTTCTGCTAACTGTTCAGTTTCTATAATCTCAATGTTTTTTAAAGACAAGGCAGTAGAAGCAGGATTTCCTCCATAGGTATTGATATGACGAAAATGGGAAGTAGAATCAGTTTCATCTAAGAAAGCTTCAAAGATATGCTGTTGGGTTATGGTTGCCGAAAGGGGTAGATAACCACTGGTAATACCTTTTGCTAGGGTAATCATATCTGGCTTCACTCCCCAGTGTTCGTGTCCAAACATCTTGCCCAAACGACCAAAACCACTAACTACTTCATCGAAGATTAACAGAATGCCATAGCGATCGCAGATATCTCGTAGCATAGGTAAATATTCATCGGGAGGTACAATTACCCCACCACCAGAAATAACAGGCTCGACGATAATCGCTGCTACGGTTTCTGCACCTTCATGAATTACCGTATTTTCGATCGAGCTGGCACACTCAATATTACAAGAGCCATAAGTTTTGCTAAAGGGACAACGATAACAATAGGGGGGATGCACATGAAAAAACCCTGGGACTAAAGGTTCATATTTAGCACGTCGTTCTGCTTGAGCAGTTGCACTCAATGCACCCATAGTATTACCATGATATGCCCGATAGCGAGAAATGATTTTATATCGCCTAGCACCTCCCGTTTGGGCATGATATTGACGTGCTATTTTAAAGGCAACTTCATTGGCTTCTGAACCACTATTAGAAAAGTGAACCTTTCCCTCAAACTGCAACAGCTCTAATAATTTAGCTGCTAGTTTAATTGCAGGGGAATGGCTCATTATCAAGGGAAGATAAGACAGTTCAACTAACTGTTCGTAAGCCGCATCTGCCAGATCCTTACGACCATAGCCGATATTGACACACCACAATCCTGATACTCCATCTAGATACTCTTTCCCCTTACTATCGGTAACGTAGCAACCATCGGCTTTATCCATACGTTTAGGGGGGGTGCGTTCATATTTTTTATGCTGCACCATGGGATGCCAAAGGGATTCGACATCCATCTGAGTCAGAGAGACTCCACCTTGTAACGATGGAACTTCTTCTAACTGCGTTAAATTCATCGGTTCATCTAAACGATCTAACATGACTTTACCTCTCAATAAACAATGGGGAATTTTAAAATCAGCTATCAGCTATCAGTTCGATTAATAGTGGGCTTAGATTTACTCGTTCTTAAACACGCTCTCTACTGCTCACTATTAAATTTCAATGGCTAATTTCAGCTCTAATTAACTAAAAACTCAGGACTTGCAGCATTCAATTAACTGCAATCAAGACTGAGTCTTACTAGAGCCATAGCAAAACTAGAAAATTATTAAACTACTGAGTGAAATCTTTAACAGTCCAGGACTTCAGAATAAACTCGACTGGCAAACTAGCCTACTTGGATCTGACCTCAAGCCTGTTTATGCTTGTGTATACATCGAGACACTATTCAAAAATCTACAGCAATTCCTGGATGATTTGAGCTTATTCGGGGGAACCAACACCGCTTCTGTTGATTAAATGCTTGTGTAGTCTGCCATGCTTGATAGACAGTCGTGATGGAGTATGGTTATTACAAAGAGAACAATAATAATACATGGCAATATAACTCTTACTATGATGAGCATTATTGCTTTACAAGCAACCTTACTACCTACAGTATAAAATCTAATTAAGACTTTTTGTTTGTAGCAAACATTCGACTTTCAATGTCAGGAAACCATTAAAGGCTTCAGCTTTTTGCATAGAGCGAATTTTATTTTTGTAATGGTGTCTTATTTTGCTTTCAGATTAATCTGAAATACGTCTAAATATTGCAAGTGATTAGACTGAGCGTGTAATACCACCGTCGATTCTAATATTCTGACCAGTTATATAGCTTGAACGTCCAGATGCAAGAAAGGCGATTAATTCGGATGTTTCATTGACCTTTCCATAGCGTCCCATCGGTATTCTCCGTCGACGTTCCTCTGTTTCGGGAAGACTATCCATGAAGCCAGGTAAAATATTATTCATCCTGATGTTCTCCGCAGCATATTTATCTACATAAAGTTTGGTAAATGCGGCTAAAGCCGAGCGAAATACACCAGATGTGGGAAATAACGCTTCTGGTTCAAAGGTAGCGTAGGTGGAAATGTTGACAATAGAACCGCCACCCTGCTGTTGCATGATAGGTGTAACCAATCGGCACATACGCACTACATTCATTAGATAAACATCCATGCCAATATGCCAATCTTCGTCTTGTATTTCCAGTACCGCTCCTTTAGGTCCATGACCTGCGCCATTGACGACTACATCAATGCGCTCCCAACGATTCATAGTTAGCTCTACTAATCTAGCAAGATCGTCTGTTTTGAGATTAGAACCAGTAAAACCGATACCGCCAAGTGATTTACCAAGTGCTTCTCCCTTGCCAGAAGAGGACATTACAGCTAATTTATAGCCGTCACTAGCGAGTTTGCGTGCTGCATCAGCTGCTATCCCGCTACCTCCACCGACCACGATCGCAACTTGTTTTATTGTCATTATAAAAAGCTTTTGATGATTAGCTTAAGTTACAAATTACAGGCTTAACTTATCATTCACAATTAGCTAGTTACATAAATTAATCATAATGTTCATCAATATCAAATAAAGCCTCATTAGTCACAGGTTGAATGCTAAACGAGTACTCATAAGAATCACTGGCGAAAAAAAAGAAATCTTTTGATTGCTTTAAAACTATTATTCATGAGATCGACTTCTGCTATCAGTAGCTAAAGCTAAATAGTCATAGGTGAGAATATTGCGATCGGTTTTTATTTCTTTGGCTACGAAGTCGATTTTTTGAACCTCAGCTTACAGGAAGTTAAGGTTGTCAGCCTTACGGAGTAAAGTGCGAATAGGAACAGCAACTTGTTCTGGGGCTAGCTGGGCTGTAGCAACTTGATAGAGGAATAGAGGAAGGGAATGAAAGTGTGATAATTATGGCGATCGATTAAAAGAACTTCTACTCTCTTATTGGCTAAGGATTGAGCCGTTTGTAAACCACCAAAACCCGCCCCGACAATAACCACTCGTGGATACTGTTTCATAGATAGATATTTAATAAACGATAATCAAATTGCTGAATCAGAGCCAGTTAAAAACTCACTTCCCAAAAGCTGATCTGTGTCTGCTTCTGGTTCAATACAAAAGTGGATCTTTCCTCTATTGAAACTATCTCCATAGGACTATCTGATTTTTGCTGTTCAATAGAGTCTTTTAATTTGCCGGTATTTTGCCAAAAACTTCCTCTATAATGCTTGGAGCGTAGACGATCAATGGCTCGCGATCGCGTTAACATCATTAGATAGGTATAAAAAGAACCTCTTTGAGGATCGAATTTCGCACTTACTTGCAGATTGAGAAAAATCTCTTGAGTTAAGTCTTCTGCTTCTTGGGAGTTGTTTAACATTCGATAAATCAAACGATAAACTAACAATCCATAGCGATCGTATAATTTGCCTAAAGCAGATACATCTCCTCTAGTAAATGCAGTAAAAACCTCTTCATCATTGGTCTCGCTAGTATTAGCACTATTCATCTTGAATGAGTTATCAGGTTTTATAATCACACTCTCTTTAGCTAAATTCGTGATTGTTTCAAAGGTAGAAATTCATAACTTGTATTTGTTCTCAACTGAGCCTTTTTATAAAATGTATTCTGGTTGACAATTCATCAGTGATTTTCGGTAATATTTACTGTACTTAGATATAGATACGTATAAGTACTCAATTTGGATTCAATTTTCATGGAATTAATTGAAGCTGATATAAAGTTAATTAATTTTGCAGCAGAACAGCTTTACATTATCTTCTGCTGTTCAGCGCCGTATTCTTTAGACCTAGCTTGAAAATAGAGGCTTAAACCTTTTTTAATTTGGAGCAATATCAAACTGACTTTTTCAATACTCTTCAGTTTTTGTTCTGTACTTAGTAGATAGCCAAGTTAATACTGTGTCATGGTAACGACTCAAGCATTTATAGCTTAACTTTATTTTTCTTCAACCAAGGTTCACTAATATTGCTACTTCTTCGGATAATTTTTTTGAAAAATAATCTTATTTAAGATTACTATAACAACCTTTATATCGACATCTACAGATTTGTATAAGTATACTGAACAAACCAGGTTAGCAATAACTTGTCTAAATTTATCTTTGATTTTTTTTTGCAGCTTTATTTATTATGAATAATCTAATTAACTTTATGGTGATTGGTGCAGTTAAAGCAGGAACAACTTCTATTTATGAATATTTAAATGAACATCCACAAATTTATATGAGTCCAATTAAAGAGACTAAATTTTTTCAATGGGATGGAGAAACAAGAAAATTTTCTGGTCCTTTAGACCCAAAGATCTATGATAATTCAATCAAGTCATTTGAAGACTATCAATCTTTATTTCAAAAAGTCAGAGGCGAAACAGCTATTGGGGAAGCATCACCGAGCTATCTTTACAATAAGTTTGTACCCAAAAGAATTTACCAGCGTTTTCCAAATGTCAAAATGATTGTAATTCTTAGACAACCTACAGAAAGAGCTTTTTCTCATTATCTTCATACTAAATGGCTAGGATACGAACCATTGAGTTTTACTGAAGCATTGGCTCAAGAAGAAACTCGAATCAAAAATAATTGGGGTCCTAGTTGGCACTATAAGCAACAGGGTTTTTACTACCAACAGTTAAAGAACTATTTCAGCGTATTTGATAGACAACAAATTAAAATTTATCTTTTTGATGACTTAAAAGCAAATTCGATAGAAGTGATCGAGAATATGTATTCTTTTCTCGGAGTGGATTCAAAGTTTATACCTAATACAAGCCAAAAATATAACGTAAGGTATTTTCCCAAAAACCAAGTAGTTAGTAATCTTATAAACCAGCCAAATTTTGCTAAACATATATTGAAAAAAGTTATGCCGAAAAATCTTAGAACTAAATTAAATAGTTTTATTTCTCAAAAAAATAGATTCAAACCTGAACTTGATCGGCAAACAAAAAAGGAATTAAATAAACTTTATTCAGAAGATATTTTGAATCTACAAGAATTATTGCAAAAAGATCTTTCTACTTGGTTATAGTAATCAAAGGCGATCCGTAAGAGTATTTATCCCGCTTAGTTTGGGACGCGCAGCGCTTGCCCTCGAATGGGGGTAATCGCGATTGTTGGTTCGTGGCAAACATTCTCCTATTAATTTGATCTAAGTATTTATGGGAAATTAAAGCTAAAATACTTAAAAATCTGCCAAAAAGCTCTTGTAGAACATTTTTATGGAGCAAATTTTGCTTACTTAACTTCTATAAGGTTCAGATTTATGTAAAAGAAATCTATGCAGAAGTCTAAGCATTCTACTATCGAGCAACAAACCAAAGAGCCCCAAAAGCTAAAATATTTCGCGCTAAAAGTCAAGCCCTTGTTAGGGAAAATTTATGAAGATCGACAGACAGTTGACAGATTAATAGAACAAATATTCTCTTTACTACAAGAACATTTTACTGATATCGCCACAGAAAATTTAAACAAGTGGAGTCAGAATGAAATAGTAATGATCACTTACGGTGATAGTATCTGTACTCCTGATGAAAAACCGTTAGTTACTCTCAGCAGGTTTCTAGAAAATTTACAAGATACAATTACAGGAGTTCACATATTACCTTTTTGTCCCTACAGTTCTGACGATGGATTTGCTGTAATTGACTATTTACAAGTTGCTCCGGAATTAGGAGATTGGCAGGATGTAGAAGCCATTGCCACAAAATTTGATTTGATGGCAGATTTAGTTCTCAATCATGTCTCTAGTGAAAGTATTTGGTTTAAACAGTTTCAACAAGGAATTAAACCAGGATGTGACTATTTTATCGAAGCAGAACCGCAAACAGACTTTTCAACTGTAGTACGCCCTCGCAGCACCCCATTACTAGTTAAGATTGATACAGCCCAAGGGGAAAAATACGTTTGGGCTACTTTTAGTGCCGACCAAGTAGATCTTAACTATGCTAATCCAGGTGTTTTAATTGAAGTTTTAAAAATTATTCTATTCTACGTTCAAAAAGGTGCGAAGTATATCCGACTTGATGCCGTCGGCTATTTATGGAAATGTCTTGGTACCCCCTGTATTCATTTACCTCAAACTCATGCTCTGATTAAACTATTTCGAGAAATTACTCAAATATTGAATCCCGACGTTGCCTTGATTACTGAGACTAATGTGCCGAACCGAGAAAATCTGAGTTATTTTGGCAATCGTGATGAGGCACATCTAATTTATAATTTCAGCCTACCACCTTTAATTGTCAATGCTTTGTTGCAGGGCAAATCGGATCACTTAAAAACCTGGATGATGAGTATGCCTCCTGCTCCTCTTGGTTGCGCCTATTTTAATTTTACGGCTTCTCATGATGGTATTGGTTTGCGTCCAACGGAAGGGCTGTTATCTGAGGATGAATACGCAACCTTGTTGAAGATGATGCAGCAGTTTGGGGGCAAAATTAGTATGCGGCAAAAACCTGATGGAACAGAAAGCCCCTATGAAATCAATATTTCTTGGTTTGATGCCATGAAGGGAACTGCCAAAGGAGAGGATGAATGGCAAATTGAACGGTTTCTTTGTTCTCAAACCATTATGATGGCTTTAGAAGGAATTCCTGCCTTTTATATTCACAGTTTTTTGGCAACTTCTAATCACTATACAGCAGTAGCCAAAACAGGGCGTAATCGTTCCATTAATCGTTGCAAGTGGAACTATCAAGAGTTAGAGAAAAAACTCAATGACCCCAACTCGACCCAAGCAATTGTCATGAAGGAAATGTCACGACGCATTCAGATTCGCCGTCGTCAACCCGCTTTTCATCCCAATGCAACCCAGTACACCTTGCATCCAATGAATAGCTCGCTGTTTGCTTTCTGGCGACAAAGTATGCATCGGGATCAGAGTATTTTCTGTATTCATAATTTGAGCGATCGCACTCAAGAACTGCATCTGTCGGACATTAATTTAATTTGTATCGATCCTTGGCACGATCTTCTTAGTGGTCAAATAATTGAAGATATTAGCGATCGCTTTATCCTTCAGCCTTATCAATGTGCTTGGATTACTAATCAGGAGTTTTAAAGTTGAGATATATCAGATTTATGTTATCAAACTTATGGAAGAGGTCGATTAATCCATTTCCAGAGAGGATGTTTTGCTCCCTGTTGAAGAATTTTCTCAACCTGTTTTTCTAACTTGCGTTGTTCATTGGCGGGTAAACCCCAAATAAGATTACGGCTTTGCCATACCAAGGCAGAAATAGTCGTCCCTACACAAAAAGCCAGACAGAGAGTAGGGACAAAATTGAAATGGAAACCGTAGTATACTGCTGCCCAAGTGAAATAATCGAACCAGAGCGCAATCTCTTCTTTTAAATTCCAGAGAGCATAAACTCCTAGAGTGAGCCAGCTAGCCAAAATAAATAGCCAACGACCATAAACTGTCAGCTGATATAGTCTGGCTACTTTTTGCTGAAAATCAGATTGAGATTTGCTCACTTTGCTTTGCTCGAATGCAGAATATTGAAAATGATCTTGATGATTAAGTGTCTTTGATTGCTAGTTTATTCCGATGCTGGCGTATCAGAAACCACCACAGGATTATTTTCTTTGTTATTTCTCCACCAAGCAAGGAGAGTGCTGGCAATAAAAATACTGGAATATGCACCCAAAATAAACCCGATAATCAAAGCTAGAGCAAAGAATTTAAGGGTTTGCCCACCAAAGAGGAAAATCCCTAATAGTGGTAATAAAGTGGTCAAGGTGGTATTAATCGAACGTCCTAAAGTTTGATTAACGGCATTATCAACGATTTCGTTAATCGATCGCTCTGGATTGGCGGTTAAATTTTCTCGAATGCGATCGTAGATTACTACAGTGTCGTTAACAGAGAAACCAATAATAGTTAGCAGTGACACCAGGAATAAACTATCGGCTTCTAAACCAATTACTAGCCCCAGGAGTGAAAAAATACCCGCGGTAATCAGGACATCATGAAACAGAGCAGCGATCGCAAATAGGGCATAGTCAAACTGAAAGCGAATACTCAAATAGACGATAATGCCAAAAAAAGCGACTAAAAGGGCTAATATCCCCGAAACAAACAATTCTTCCCCAATAGTAGGTCCGACAGAATCTATTTGTATAGTTTGGTTATCAAACTTACCAATGGCATTACTTAAAGAGCTTAGTAAGTCCCCTCTTTGGTCGCCATCTAGGTTTTCCGTCCGCACCGACAGGATTTGTTTGTCTTCTCCTAATAGTTGAATACTACTGTTCCCCAAACCTCTCTCATCTAGCACTTCCCGTACCTGAGCCGTATCAATGGGTCGATCGCAGTTACCTGCCACCGAACAATCTCTGGCAATTTGCAGACGAGTACCACCGATAAAATCAATACCAGGGCGAATCGGTGCATTTAAACTGGTAAAAGATATGACCATAGTGGCAATACTGGCAATAATAGCTATTCCCGAAATTGCCCACCATAAGCCACGCTTTTTAGTAATACTAAATTTCATTTGTTTAACTGATTACTGATTACTAGTTGCTGAATTTAAATTAGGGCAGAATAATTCTGGTTTTTGTCGGAC
>JASJDX010000581.1 GCA_030064975.1 Pleurocapsa sp. MO_192.B19 | reverse complement strand
ACTCCCCGCTCTCGATCTACGCTGGCATACACTCCCGCTATAGCAGCACTGGGAGGTAAAGTAATGCGCTGCTTTCCTAGTTCGGTTTTAATTTTGTTATAAAGATCTGTGTTTTCGGTTTTGCTGTTAGCTAGTTTGGTGGCTTGATTGGTTGTTGTTTCTACTCCTTCTCCTTCCTGGGAAGAATTGCTTGTATCTTTGGTAATGGTTACAGAATCTTCTGTGTAATAATAATTCAGTGATGTTTGTAGGTAAGGATAATAAGCCGCACCGTATTTTAAATACTCTGTGCCAGTTTGATTTCTGAAATTATCTACCCCATTTGCAGAGGGCAAAACATCAAAAATAGCAAATCGATCTTTTAATTTATTGCACTGCTCTAAAACTTGTTGGCAAAGATCGTAGTAATCAGTTTCAGCTAAATTAACTGCATCTGTCAGCACAATTAAGGTGGGTTCATCTTCTTTTTCTAAAGCTTTTAACCCTGCTTCAAAATCTTCTTTTTTAAGATCTTCTGTGCTGTAATTGCCTACCGAAACAATATAACAACTGCCTCCACCGTTATCAAAATACATCCGCAAGGCATAGTACATTAAATAATTAGTACTAGGATCGCTAATATCTGTAATTTCTTCGATCTTAGTTGTACTATTTATCTTAGTTTTAACTTCATATGTAGTTGCTTCGGCTTTACCAAACAATGTTTCATAATCCAGAAGAGAACTAATTCTAGTTGGTATATTCTTTAGATTTTCCCCTGTTTCTGTATAGCCAATAAAAGCAGGAATAGCTGTAGATACTTCAGCTACAGAAGGAGGAAATGTAGATATTTCTTCTACATAAACATTGGGAGTTTTATAACTTGTCATAGTTTAATCCTGATATTAGAGGTATTTAAGGGTATTGATAATTTGAACTCCATTATTATTAGGAGGATTGGGTAAATGCTCGATCCATACTAGAGGCGTACCATTGGCTCCTTTTTTGAGTAATTGAATATTTTTGATTCCCGCTTCTTGACAGGCGATTTCTCGATCTGAGGAAAATTGATATTGTTTGGTGTTGGAGAACTGTTGGTTGATTCTAGAAGAGATTAAATTTTGAGGATCTATTTCGGTTTTGACAAACTCAATTCTTGGTTCTCTAGCATTATCTTTATCTACGATCGCAAACTCGTCTTCTCTAGTTTTTAAATTAGTTATAAGATAGTAATGCCATTTTTGTTTTTTAGATTTTAAACTAATCTTATATTTAGTTTTTGCTCCCGCCAAAGAGGAATTATTGTTAATTTCTACCAGACCAAAGATTTTTTCAGATCGATCGCCATAATTTACCGATAATTCAATATTGCTTGATTCGAGAAGATATGTATTTTCTTCTTGCTCGATCTGATTTTGATTGCTAAACAGCAATACAGTATTGCCTTTAGGAGCAAAGTTGGCTGCGGTAAAATCAATAAGTCTCAAATCATTTACTCTCAAAATAAAAGTAAATTTCAAATTATCTGCTAATTCTATTAATAAGTTTTGCCTCGAATCTACAGCAGCAATTACTTCAATTCCAGAGGATTTATTCTTCAAAATTAAACGATGACCGTTCAATATTTTCTGACATTCAATAGTAGGCTCTATCGTTAAATCGGGACAAAACTTATTTTGATAATATTCATGTTCGATATCCAAGGTAAATAATCGCTGATAATACATCGTCGTAGATTATAGATTTTACAATCAAACTAAATATTGGAACTTAAAAATTCTGTTTGAGCAATATCAGAATCAATTACTACAGTATCTGTATCGGAAAAAGTAACCATTCTGACTTTATAAATAGCAGAAGGCATATAAGACATCCCTAAATAAGTCCAGATATCTCGTTGTTCGGAAAACGGAACATTAACTAATTCTAAAGTCAGTTTTTCGATGTCCGAACTTAGATCGGGTGAATTCGTGCGATCGAATAAGCGATGACTTTGAAAAAATTTGATTATTAAAGATAAGAATTTTAAAGATTGACTGTAATCTGTAAAATTAGCAGCAAAAAGAACATATAAATTGATGTAAATATTGGGGTTAGCTTGTGCTGCTGTTCCTTGGGGTATAACAGGACTTAGAGTCGCACCAGAGCGAAAAGTATATTCTTCCTCAAGATTAACAAGTAATACCGAAATTGCATCATTTTGAAAAGAGATATCTTTATTTGTTCTTTCTTGAAGAAAAACTGCTTCAAATCCCTGATCGCCAGTTTTGATTTTTAAATAATTATTGAGTTGTGTTTTGAGAAATAATAGAACATTTTCTAGCATTAACTACCTCTCGAATTTTATAAAATATTAATGCTGATTGATGAGCGATCGCTATATTTCAATAAACTCTTGATTTTTCAATAACCCGAGCGAATAACTATATTTACTCGATAACAATTAATTTCGTGGATGATACTTTTTTAAGCATCTCAGAAATCGGGTTACAAGAACAGGAGTTGTATTTATTTATATATAAATAAATACAAAATGAGACAAAATAAGTAATGTTTTGTCTCATTTTGTAAGCAATCAAGACTATTTAAAGACAATACAAAAATACTGAAAATATCAATTCCAATCTCTTATTTCTTCATCAGTTAATAATCTTTTTAATTTGAGATACTCCTGTTTGGTAGCTTGTAAAATATGTTTCATCATCACTGATTCATCAGCATCTGCTGCCAAAAAAGCAGCGTTGAGAGCAATATTACGAATATTTCCCCCAGCTATCTTAAGCTGTCCTAGTTTCTGGTAGTCAAGCCCTTGAGTTGGTGTTGCTTGGGGAAAAACTCGCTGCCAGATTTCTGTTCTTAAAACAGCATCGGGAAGAGAAAATTCAACAAAGAAACGAATACGGCGCAAAAAAGCAGAATCCAAAGCATTTTTGTGATTAGTAGTCAGAATAGCTAATCCTTGATAAGATTCTATGCGTTGGAGTAAATAAGATACTTCTACATTAGCATGGCGATCGTGACTATCTTGAACTTCTGTTCGTTTGCCAAAAAGAGCATCTGCTTCATCAAACAGTAAAATTACTCCTCCAGTTTCTGCTGCATCAAAAATGCGCCTTAAGTTTTTTTCCGTTTCACCAATATATTTACTTACTACAGCACTAAGGTCAATGCGGTAAAGATCGAGACGAAATTGATTAGCTAATACTTCGGCTGCCATAGTTTTCCCAGTTCCGCTATCACCGTGAAAAAGCGCACTAATTCCCAAACCTCGACTACCTTTGCTGGCAAAACCCCATTCTTGGTAAACTTTAGCTCGTTGTCTGAGATGAGTGGCAATATCATAAAGAATCTGGCATTGTTGTTCGGGTAAGACTAAATCATTCCAAGTAGCAGATATATCTATACGTTGAGCTAAATTGTCTAATTGAGGACGAGCTTGATGACGACAGAAATCCCAAAGTAAGTAAAGGTCTGAGTTCTTTTTTTGGGAAATATCCCCCAGTCTTGGTTGAGATAGGGCGGAATAGTTTTCTTTCTCTGCTTTAAGTTTTGAATTTTGGATTTTAAATTGTTGACAGACTGCTTGAATAGCTACGTTGCTCAGATTAAATTGAGAAACTAACTGGGAAATCTGTCCGTTGATTTGCTTAGCTTCTGTACCCAGATAGTTTGCCCAAATTTTTGTTTGTTCTTGATAGCTCAGTGGAGGTACATCAAAAAAAATGATACGAGCGTGTTTTATATTTAGTTTTTGTTTACTGGATAAAATTACAGGCGTTTGGAGATGTTTCACAAACTGGGAAACCTGAAATGCAACTCTCGGCTCATTAGCTAAGATATCATCACAGTCGAGGAAAAGAAGACTGTTACTTAATAAAGCTTCCCTCTCCCAACGTTGTTTGATTTGGTATATTTCATCAGGAGATTGGGTAAAAATAGATGCAGACACGATCTTGAAATTATAGCCAAGGAAAACAGATGTTGCTTGGGCAATGGCATATTTAGCAGTTATTTCCTCACCACAGAGTTGTATACTCGGAGAAGAAGAGGAATAATTAGACCAAATAGAAACTAGTTGCTCCACAATCTCTTTCTGGGAATAAGTTAAGGTATTTTCCTCCAGATGAGGGGGAAGGGGATAGACAAAACCCAGTAATCGCTCGTCAAAAGCATCTTCTCCAAGAAGATAACTGAGAATTCGTCGATCGATGCGTAGGGGTGCTTGGGTGAGGCTGAACCCCGTGCCAAATTCAATTAATCGCCAAGATTGCAAGGGATTTTGGGGAGAAAGCACAGACCAACTGGCTTGAGGAAAGGTGGTTAGAGCTAAGGTAAAAGTGGGATAATTGAGTTGTGGATTTCCTTGGAGTTTGCCACATAATTGAGCAATAGTAGGGTCAATCTCAAAAGCAGTAGAGAGAAGGAGAATATCCCGTTCAAATTCTGTGAGGTAAAACATGCGACACAATGTAGCCAAAGCAGAAGTTGGTAATATTGCATCGTGTGGGAGAGGCTGCGATGCTTTATCTTCCAACTTATTTTTAAGGCATTGACCGATATACTCCGTAGCAAGAATCAGTGTAGCAAGGTTTTCTTGATGCCAGTGGGAGATAGGAAATGTATTCATGAGCGAAGAAAACCCTGATAAACCTCGGTAAACTAGAAGCGTATTTAGCTACAAGAAATAAATGAAAAATCTCTTTAATCTAGACATAACAGTCATTTTAAGAAAATTTGTCAATTTAAATTAAAGCTTTACATATTTTAATTAAGCAAAGAATGGTAGAAAATCGGTAGACCGAGTTGTTGACAATAGCTAAAAACCATTTTCTGAAAGCTTTTTAGGACTTATTTGTTCACTTTGGAGTAGTGAGTATCACAGACAAAAATATTCTTAATACCTTTGTATTTGTCAGTTCCTAAAGTCTTTACTTAAAGCATTCACAAATGGAGAGAAAATATGTCATTTTTTCATGACAAAGGTAATAATTTTAACAAATTTCAAATTTTGGGTGTAAATTGGGTGTAATTATAGGAAAAAACTTTTGAAAATACTGATTTTAAAGGATTTATTTGAGGACTGAAAATCCTCGTGTCGGTAGTTCAAGTCTGCCTCCCGGCATCTACACAATACAAGCTGTACATTAAAGGATTATTTGTCAGTTTTAAATAATTAATGTCAAAAAACTGCATGGCTTGAAGGCTTTTACGTTGTTTGAGCCTTTTTTGTGTTTTTCTGCGATCGAGATGCAAAGATTTTTGCCAAAAAAATCAGATTTAAAGAATTAATGTCAAAAAAAATTAGGAGATCGATCCTAATTCTACGAGTTTTCAGTCCTCTGCTCCTTTCAACTTTTCCAATAATCTCAACATCTCCTATTTATCCTCGAATAAGAACATCGGGAGAGTCGAAGCAACCCCGATCCCGAAACCAACATAACCGTTCCAGGAATCTTTCAACATCTCCCACATCGGGAAAGTCGAAGCAACCTAAGATGCGACACCTCCAATCTGTTTTTGTTATTCTTTCAACATCTCCCACATCGGGAAAGTCGAAGCAACCCCGCCCATCTAAACCTTTTTCTACAAATGCTTTTGGCTTTACTTTTGCCAAGGGTCGAAAATGTTCCAATACTTCTTGTTTAAGGATTAAGCAGAGTTAAAAATCGTAAAAGTGAGTTGTTTTGGAGCAGAAGACATTACCGAGATGAAGGTTTTTTTTGGCAGGAAATTTAGAACGAGGCTTCTTGACGAC
>JASJDX010000580.1 GCA_030064975.1 Pleurocapsa sp. MO_192.B19 | reverse complement strand
GAGATACCATGAACTAGAGTTCACAACCCAGGGATGAAAATAGAATAATCAATGAATTTACGTTGTTATAGCTTCTATTTTCAAGACAGATCTAATATTTACCTTGACAATTACAACTTAAAATAACCAGTTTTTTGTCAATATAGCTATTAAAACTACTATAAACACATAATTGTTAATATCAGTTTAAGAAAAAAATAAAAAAAAATAAATTTTAAATGGTATATTTTGCTGAATTTAATAGATAAGTTTCAATAGTAAAAATATCGATAGTATCTTCAATTATATTTTAGACAGTAAGAGAGTTAATTTAAAACTACAGAATAGAAAAGTTCTAGTAATTGCATAACTACAAATTATCGATTAGATAAATACAATTGAAGACAGCAAAACAATTAGTAAAGTTGTGAACATTGATTCCAATGTCGGCGATCGCTGATGACAATGCATTAATATCTTTTTAGACAAAATAAATTAAATTATAAAGTTTAGATTACAGTTTAGATTACAAAGTTCATCATGCATTTGATTCTCTATAGCAAACCTGGATGTCATCTTTGCGAAGGACTGCAAGAAAAACTAGCAAAAGTCAGTAATATTGAGTTTAAGCTAGAAATTCGCGATATAAGTACTCGTGAAGACTGGTTTTCTGCCTATCAATACGAAATACCAGTTCTATGCCAAAAATTGCCTGAAGGAGAAAAACCTTTGCCTCGCTTGTCTCCTCGTGCTTCTGTAGCTAAATTAGAGCAAATGTTACAGAAAAATTTAAGGACATTATAGTAGAAAGATGTCCAAAATGTAGTAAGTTAAACCGCATTTACCCAAAATAAATATGATGAAGCTGCGTGAATTATTAGCCAAGGTAGATCTTCAGCAACCAGAGCATTCTGCTTTGGATTTAGAAGTAAACCGAGTTTGTACCAATTCCCATGCGTGTCAACAGGGAGATTTATTTATTGGAATACCTGGTACTAGGGTTGATGGAGGAGAATTTTGGCGAAGTGCTATGGGACAAGGAGCGATCGCGGCTGTAGTAACACCACAAGCTGCGGATAAACAGCCTCCAACAGCAGATGCCTGTGTGATTCAAACTGACGACATGATTGCTACCTGTAGTGCGATCGCCGCAGCCTTTTATGATTATCCGACACACAAGCTCAATACCGTTGGGGTAACGGGAACAAACGGTAAAACTACCACCAGCCATTTGATTGAATATTTCTTACTCCAGGCTCAACATCCTACAGCGTTGCTGGGTACCCTCTACACTCGTTGGCAAGGATATAGTCAAACCGCAATCCACACTACTCCTTTTGCCGTGGAATTACAATCTCAATTAGCCGAAGCAGTCAAGGCTGGTAATAAGTATGCTGTGATGGAAGTAAGTTCTCATGCTTTAGCCCAGGGTAGAGTTAAAGGCTGTGCTTTTGAGGTGGGAGTCTTTACCAACTTGACTCAAGATCATCTTGACTATCATCGGGATATGGAAGACTATTTTCAAGCTAAGTCCTTGTTGTTTAGTCCTGAATATTTGCAAGGTAAAGCCATTATTAACTTAGATGATTCTTATGGTCAACGTCTAATTGACAAACTTGATCATAGTAAAGTTTGGACTTATAGCGTTGATAACCAGGCTGCTGATTTATATACCAGTGATTTAGATTATCAACCTACAGGTGTTAGCGGTATGCTGCATACCCCTGTAGGCGAAGTAGCCTTTAATTCGCCTTTAGTTGGTCAATTCAACTTAGCTAATCTTCTCGCAGCAGTTGGTACGGCATTGCATTTGGGAGTAGATTTAAAACTTTTGACGGATAGTTTACCCCAGTTTGCAGGTGTTCCAGGCAGAATGGAACGGGTACAAGTTAGCCCTAGTCAAGACATTAGCGTTATTGTAGACTATGCCCATACCCCTGATAGCTTAGAAAACTTGCTAAAAGCAGCGCGCCCTTTTATTAGTGGCAAAATGATTTGTGTCTTTGGTTGTGGTGGCGATCGCGATCGCACTAAACGCCCTTTGATGGGTAAAATTGCAGCTGAACTTGCAGATGTTGCAGTAGTAACTTCTGATAACCCCCGCACCGAAAACCCCGAACAGATATTAAAAGATGTGGTTGCAGGGATACCTAATACTGTTAAACCAATTGTCATCGGCGATCGCGCATTAGCGATCGCCACTGCCATTAAAGATGCACAACCAGGAGATGGCGTATTAATTGCGGGTAAGGGACATGAAGACTACCAGATCTTAGGTACAGAAAAAATCCATTTTGACGATCGCGAACAAGCCAGAGACGCTTTGAGCGATCGATAATTTATTCTTCAAGAGGAGAAGGGATCGAGGGTAATTCATCCCTTCTTGATTAAACTTGTTGCCAAAATAACTATCTTGGAGGTGATGCAACTTTTTGGAGGCAAAAAGAACCAAGATTAGAAACTAAGTTTTAAAGCATTGACGGGAACATCATCCCAAGAATTAACGGTGCGCAGAGTAGCAACCCAACCATTTTGTTTTTGTTGTTCAGTGAGACTATTTTGCCAATTATGATGACAATCATTAGCTGCTTCTTCATTGAGACAAGCAATACAGGCATATATCAAACCGCCTGGATCAATTTGTTCGTTTACCCAAATAGTTGTTTGTGACATTGTTTTTTTGACTTATTATACTGCGATTTCCTCTCTCGCTTAAAAGAAGAAAGGCTTTTAACATCGTCATTAGGTAAAATTGAAGAATTGAGTCAGAATAATTATAAATAATTAAAAATTTCTAACTATGATCATTCTGGTAGCTGGTGCAACGGGTGGAGTCGGCAAGCGAGTAGTTCAAAACTTACTTGAGCAGAATTACCGCGTTAGAGCCTTAGTTAGAGATGTGACAAGAGCCAAGGATATTTTAGGGGATAAAGTAGAGCTATTTGAAGCGGATATCACCATTCCTGAAACTCTTAAGCCAATTATGATGGAGGGAGTTAGGGCGGTCATTTGCTGTACGGGAACAAAAGTGCAGCCAGTGGAAGGAGATACACCAACGCGAGAGAAATACTACCAAGGAATTAAATTTTACCTTCCTGAAGTAGTAGATATTCCCGAATTAGTAGAATACGAAGGAATCAAAAATTTGGTCAAAGTTGTCTCCCAGCATATTCCCTCGACTACTTGTAAATTGATTTTTGATTTTACTAGTCCTAATGCTGATATTCAAGAAACTTGGGGTGCAGTAGATGATGTCGTCATGGGAGGAGTTAGCCAAAGTAATATTCATCTAGCAGATAATAAAGCAATCTTTTCAGGTATTGTTTCCACAGATAACAATGGGGGTTTTGCTTCAGTACGCACCCGCAATTTTATGCCTCCAATGGATTTATCAGACTATGAAGGCATTGAATTAAAAGTAATTGGCGATGGTAAACGCTATAAATTTATTACTCGTTGCGAAGGTCAATGGGATGGTGTAGGTTACTGCTATTCTTTTGACACGGTTTATAATTTCCCGACTACTATTCGTATTCCCTTTAAAGATTTCATTCCCGTATTTCGTGCCAAAACCGTTAAAGAAGCAGATGAATTAGATTCGAGTAAAGTTTACTCGATGCAGTTAATGTTGAGTAAGTTTGAATACGACGGTGAACTTAATCCCAAATTTGAAGCAGGTTCATTTACCCTACAAGTTGAATCTATTGCAGCTTATGGTGGCAAAACTAAACCTCAGTTGGTACAAGTAAGTTCAGCAGGAGTAACTCGTCCCAATCGTCCAGGGATTAATTTAGAGGAAGAACCACCAGCTGTACGAATGAATGAGCAACTAGGAGGAATTTTAACCTGGAAACTAAGAGGGGAAGAAGCGATTAGAGCCAGTGGTTTAACTTACACTATTATTCGTCCTTGCGCTTTAACCGAGCAACCAGGAAATAAGATTTTATATGCTGAACAAGGAGATAATATGAGGGGACAAGTTAGCCGAGATGCCATAGCGCAATTATGTGTTCAGGCGATGAATTTACCCGCAGCAGTAAATAAAACTTTTGAAGTGAGGGAAGAAGAACAACAGGGAGATACTGACTGGCAAGAGTTGTTTAATACTTTGCAAAGAGATACTTAATAATCAAAACTCTAAGGGACTTGTTATAAGTATTTATGAAAAAGACTTTACTAACAAAATAGATTTAATTGGTCTTTGAATTTCATTACCTTCCTTATCTACCCTGCCATAAATAGCCTGACCATCATAATAAAGAGAAGCTGAACTTCCCCCATCGAGATTCATTGCTTTAGTTGCACCAATACTTGATAAAAAATCGGCTAATTCTGGGAGAGATATACCTGAATTTAAAGGTTGATCTGCTTTTTGCGCCACCATCGCTAAAATTACATCACCACTATCAGTAATTCCTACCGCACTCCTGGCATTTAAACTATCACTACCGATCGCATCACGTATTTTTTCGCCATCTTGGTAAGCAGTAAAGGCTTCAGCAACGGAAGTATCTTTCGGTAATAAACCAGGACCTCCCCCTAAAGACCCTTTTAATGTACAATTGGATGGTATGGGTGCGGAATGTGGCTGAATGTCATATTGTGCTTCTTCTCCACAACTGTAGCGACGGAATTCAGCACGGTTAAATATTTTTCCTAAATATTGTTTTAAATCAGGATTATCAACCAGTCTTTCATTGAAACGGGGATCGGCGACAATCTTTGATTGCTGAATAATAAATGAAGTGGTTTTCTGATTGATAGGATCGAAATAACCCCCATTAATAGCAGCCACTACATTATCTCGATCTTGTTCGGCAAAATCTTTAATTGATTTAAGTTCACCCGATACGCTGGGGACAACAGAATAGTTACTGTTATGAGGGATAGTAACTGTATGGATGGTGTGTTGCGATCGCTCTTCAATATTGTAACTAATCTGATTGTTGAAAGCGGTTGACTGGGCTGGGGATAAGTTATTAATACCAAAAGCTAAAATTATGCCCAAAATAGTTGATGCGAAGAATATCCATCCCGTCTTTTTCATCAAGCCAAGTATTGAATTTAGATAAAGCATTACAACTAACCACTGACTACTGACAATCTCAACGAGTTGATTTTATCTCTACAGAGTTACTTAATCTATCTAGGATAATAAATTAAACCTACACCCACCTTATTTTTACGAGTAAAAATATCTTTGGACGAAATCAAGTCCTTAAGACAAACTTGAATCATGGATATAGGACGATTAATAATCTTACTAATTTCTTTAATCGTTACGCCAGTACTTCTGGCTTGAATTATCTGCAAGATTTTTT
Organism: Pleurocapsa sp. MO_192.B19; assembly: GCA_030064975.1. Lineage (GTDB taxonomy): Bacteria > Cyanobacteriota > Cyanobacteriia > Cyanobacteriales > Xenococcaceae > Waterburya. The sequence continues at coordinate 435 of JASJDX010000580.1, read as the reverse complement.
CCCGAGTGCTGATACCAGGAGTAGCACTAATAATTTTAATTTCTATCACTGACTAATATTCCCTCGATCGTTAAGTTGGGGCAATTATTAAAGCTTGTTTTATTACTCCAAATTGAGCTATCACAAGCAAAACAACGAAGATAACCTATAGCTATCCCCGCAGTTATATCCGCTATTTTTGCTAATGACCATAGAAAATATACGTAGATTGAGAATTTGCGATCGTCACGTGTAGACTTCTTGCATAAGTTTGATTAATCTCGGTTAAGCCAAGTAGCAAGTAGCGAGTAGCGAGTAGCAAGTAGCAAGTAGCAATTTTGATTGAAAATTTATTTTTGCAAGAGATGCCATGAGCGTGCCGTTCACAACCCAGGGATGAAAATAGAAGAAGTAACGAATTTACGTTGTTTTAGATTCTATTTTCAAGCTAGTTCT
>JASJDX010000579.1 GCA_030064975.1 Pleurocapsa sp. MO_192.B19 | reverse complement strand
CCTTTCTCAAATTAGTGAGGTACGCCCCAATTAGCTATTAGCCATTAGCTATTAGCAAAAACCAGGGTATCAGACTGTACCTCATTCAAATGAGAATCGCTATATTACTCATTACTCATTACTCATTACTCATTACTTATTACTTATTACGTTCCAATGTCCAATAACAAAAGCCTGAAAAAATAGTAATTGCCAAAGTAGAAAATATTTGTGAACCCTGCGCCCCATGCCAATAATAAAATTTAGCTGGATTTGGGATTAATATAGTTAAAATACAAACTCTAATCACCCCCAACAAAAAACCTAAGACAATAGAAAATATAGGAATTAATAGTCGTTGTTTTAGGGGTAAAGGTATAAAAGTTATTAACAGTAATGCTAACTTGAGCATTAAGAGAATCATGGGTACACCAGCACAAGGATAATCTACGATCGCTTTAAATTCTCCTAATTGAGGCAACGATAATAGTATTTGATTTCCTTGTGTTACCACATCAAAACCTAAATAGTAAAGGAAATAAGTAGCAAATTTAGCATTGAGAATAGTAATGTGAATTATGCTATCAATAAAATGCCCAGTTACTCCCGTAGGAAAAAATAAAAACCAGGCAAAAAATAATTCCTGAATATATTGCCTTAAGCCTGTAAATCCAGAAGCAATTAAACCTAAAGCGATCGCTGCACTAATAGGTAATAAGGGTACTAAAATAGATTCAAACCAAAAAAGTGAAAGAGTTTTAGATAAAATCAATCCTAGTAATATTAACCCTATAAAACTAGAAATAGGATCGCTACGGAGATTAACATTATCTTTTTTACGCCACAGTAGCCATAGAATTGCTCCCCAAAATAAACAATCTGTAGTGAGTTGGTCAATATCTCCTGTGGTTTTCCAAATCAAGTTGAGATAAAGGATACTAATAGCAATCAAACTAGAAAATAGCCAGAAGCAGTCATTTCTGACAAAAATTTTGCTGTACATCAATACCTTTTTCACTTGAAGAAAGATATATTAAATTGAATCGAAAACATAAAATGTTATCCCTTGATTACCTTCAACCTGAAAATGAGGTAGAGTTTCCTCAATACTTTCAAATTCATAGCGATCGGCAGTAAATAAGTGCGATCCAGATTGTGTGTTCAACATTCGATATAAAGGAATTGTTTCTATATTTTCTGGTTGAGATTCAAAAGCATAGTAAGCTACATTTTCAAAATCATAATTGCTTAAATTATCAATAATATGATTTTTTTCATTCTCGTCCATGGTGTAAAGATGCGCCCCTGTCTCTCGATTAAAGAAGCGATAAACTGGTAAAGCACCATCAATTTTTTCACCAGTTAAAACATCTGCATCCCTAGCTAAAACACTATAGGCTACACTTTCATAGTTATACTGTAATTCTCCAGCATTACTGCGTTCTATGACGCTTTGCTGTTCATTTTCATTAGCTGTATAAAAATGAAATCCCCGATCGTACTGATAAAAACGATGTACCTCAGTCTTGTCATAAGCTGTGATATCGTATCCAATATCAGCTAGAATTGCCAAATCCAAGTCAGTAGGTAGATTTCTCTCTCCAAAAGTAAAAGATTTATCTAATAAAGCGTCAGCATCAGGATCTAGAGTAAAACCATCTTCGACATGGTTGTGATCATCAGCTAGAGGTACAGGCTCACCTCCATTTAATCTAACACTTTGAGAACCAGTAAATTCTTGATTTTCAACTTGATCTAGAAACGATCTAGAAATTCCAATTCCTAAGATATGACCAATTTCATGGAGACTTAAACTGAGAAAATCTTGTTGATCTGAGGGAATGTCATCGTCGGTTTCTGGAGTAGTATCAAAATAGAAATTATCAACTGCCGACGCATTAAACTCAATCGTACCTAACCAGGGTTCAAAATCTTCTCCCCGAATACGTTCGTGGCGATCGCTATCAACCACAAAATCGGCATAAAATGAACCCTCTCCTAAAGTGGGTTGCTCCGAATTTAATTCTACAGAAGAAACAAAGATCAGAAGATCATCAATTGGTTCATCTAAAGTAATTTCTCTTTCGACAGAATTAATTGGAAATCTCAGGGTTTCTCCTGCTTCAATAGGAGTAAATTCATCTTGAATGTAAGAACTCCAGATATCCCCTGCCAATTCTAGTATTTCTTTGCGATCGGGGGTAAAAAAATTAGATTCATCAAAGCGATAATCGAACTTAATATCAAAAGTCATAGTTTTTTTTGTATATTTTTAGTTGAGTAAAAGTAATATTTTTATTACCCACAAGTCGCTTTTTGGTACGCAAATTAGAGTGATTAACGTTTGATTTAATAAATACCAATGAATTTAGGTAATAAATTATAGATGTTTGCTTAAATCAAAAGAAAAGCCGTTTAAACTTAATTTAACCTTTGAGCGAATACTTGTCCTGTGTATAAATATTTAAAACTATTTTGTTTATTTGAAAAGCCAAAGCTTTCTTTGGTCTCTGTATTTACAACTAATATTACCAAAATTAGTATTGGAAAACACGGTAAAAACAACTAAGACAATCAGCAATAATAACTATTTTTACTTTGGCATATTGAGAATTTTCAAAATGTAGACTATAACAGCAAAAGTATGACCAAAACTTACGAATTAATAACCACATAAATGTGAAAAAAGCTAGTACAAAAGCATAAATACTGAATGTTGTTTTATTCACTGTTGAGTAAAGCAACAGATATTGATATTTATGTAGGTTAATTATTTTTTAATTGTTAATTGTAAGTACGATTATATCTGTTGCTATGAATTTATGCGTATATTAACTTTTGCTTGTTCTACTGCTGTATTTTGGCCATTTTTTAGTTTAAATGCTCTGGCAAATTCAGTCCCTCAATCTCAACAAGAATCATCGGGATTTTCCCCAACAGAAATCAACCAGAAATCTCGTGATAAATCAACAATTACTGCGGATAATACCTGGAGTGATTCTAATCGCAGTGAAGTCGAAGATGTAAAATTTCAACTGCAAAATATTAGTCAGCGTAACTTTACTCCCAGTCGTGGCGTTCCCAGTTTGACTATTGCTAATCCCTATGGCTTTGGTGCAGATCGAGGATTTTATAGTGGTCTTAGCTATCAGGTTGATACTCGCGGTGGACTCGATGGAGAAAACGATGGTGATGCTACCTGGGGGTTTGGTCTAGGCTTAGGAAATGCTCGAAAGTCTGTTGGCGCAGAGCTAAGCTATACTTTGGCGAGTTTTGGTCAAAATGGTCGCGATTTTGGTTCTGGTGGTTTTAATCTCAAGCTACATCGTAAAATTGCCGATGGTTGGGGTGTTTCAGCTGGATGGAATAGCTTCCTATCTATCGGCGACGATAATGATCTTGATGACTCTTTATACTTTGCCACCACTAAAATTTTTAAAACTAGAGAAAATATCAACTCTGCTTTTAGTCGAGTTGCTGGAACTATTGGAGTTGGTAACGGACAATTCCGTACTGAAGATGATATCGCTAATGACAACGACAATTTCAATGTCTTTGGTAGTTTAGCTTTTCGCGTAGCACGCCCAGTTAGTTTTATTACTGAATGGACGGGACAAGATCTAGCGATGGGTTTATCAGTGTCTCCTTTTCGCACTATTCCTATGACTATTAACCTCGGTGCTAGAGATATTGCTGGTGCTGGAGATGGAGCGCGTTTTGTCTTCGGAGTCGGTACAGGATTCTAATTTCTAATTTGGTAGATAAATTTATCAGGATAATTAATCATGCACGACAAGCAATTATTGTGGCTAGGTTCTCTAGTCGCAGTGGGTATAGTGACAGTCACAACCTCTGTTACTGCCCAGACTGACACTAATCAATCTGATGTTTCTGGAGGTCAAACTTATAGTGCGCCAACAGTAAGCATAGACAGTATAAATGGTAATGGTATTTCTAATGTTGTTGAGTACAATCCAGCTACAGGAAATTTTTCAGGCGGTGGATTAGATACTCCGATTAATTACGGTTCAGCAAGTGGCTCAGGCAGTGCTTCTGGCAGTGGTTCTGGTAGTGGTTCTGGTAGTGGTTCTGGCAGTGGCTCAGGTAGTGGTTCTGGTAGTGGTTCTGGCAGTGGCTCAGGTAGTGGTTTGGGAGACGGTACTGGTATAGGTACTGGTACAGGTAATAGCGAAGGCTTGGGAGATGGAGGTATTGCTACTTCTGGAGATGATAATAGCAGCGTGGCAACTGGAACAGTTGAATGTTCAAGCAAATCTTGTTTAGAGGCTAATGCTAATCAACCGAGCGAAGTAACTTTAAACGATGTTGCAAAATTACTAGGAGACAATCTGGAAGACTCTATAGATAATCTAGCGGAAGCAGAAAACGCCGCTAAATTAGCAGATGCTGGGCCCAGACGTATTGCTCGAAGAAGCACTCTGGGGGAAACCAGAGAATGTATTAATCCAGCTTTTGAAGCGCGTGAAATAGTCGAAAGACAAATAGATGAATCGAAAAAATTCATTGAACAAGTCAATCAAATTGAGCCTGAGAAAAATATTTGGTAACTAGGAGGAAAATTATGCAGCGATCGCAATCAATACTAAAATTCTTCTCCAAATTAAATAAGACTTATCTTGGTATGTCTCTTGGCACATTAGGATTACTTAACGCGATGAGCTTGTCGGCAGTAGCCGAAGACATTGTAGGGAATAAAGGAATTAGATTTGAAGAAGACACAATTGTTGAATTAGAATTCATCGAATCTCATGGGGCTTATCAGTCTACTTTTGGTGTTATCGATTTAGATTCTTGTCAGGCAGATGGTTTAGGAGTAATCAATTTTGATTCTTGCTCTAAAACTCCACTACTGTCTGAGGTAAAAGCTTCGGATAGTTTTGATACTGTTTATCGTCGTTCTACTTACGAGACTGATTTACAAGAAGGTCGTAATAATGATTTTCTTGGTACTCCTGGCGACACTGTACCCGATTTTCAAACAGAGTTCTTGTTTGAAGCCGATAAAAGATATGCTTTCTATTTAGAGTCTCAGTTCGACGGTAAACCTGCGGGAACAGTATATACGACCGATTTTTTTAATTCTCAAGGCAATCGTCAGGCATTATTTAATGAAGAAGGATTAACTACTGAAGTCGTGGCTAAACGCCGTAATAATCCAGCTTTTGATGCCAATAAATTTGATGCCTTAGTTAATGGTGGTTTACTAATTAACCTTGATGATACTGGTTCGAAATTAGTAAAAACTGTAAATGAAGATACTGACTTTGATGATTTCATTGTTGGTATTGGCGGCGGATATGCTTGCAATTATTCTCAAGTTAATGAAGCTACAGGCCAGGAGTAAAATCAGTTTCTCTTTGTCTCGATCAATTTAGAAAGCACATCAGATTGTAATTGATTGTACAAGTCATGATGTGCTTTGCTTTTGTTCTTTAATGCCCAGTTAATATCTCTGTATTATTCATTACTAACTGTTAATTGACTACTCGATTGCTCTTGATGAGCAAATCCGAAGGATTTGCTTAGCCGACGAATAAAGTTATCGACATAGGTAAACAAGACGGGTACAACAACTAAAGTTAAAAGAGTAGAGGTAGTAAAACCACCAATAACAGCGATCGCCATAGGACTACGCACTTCTCCATCTGCCCCAAGTTCTAAGGCAATGGGAATCATTCCTGCAATGGTAGAAATAGAAGTCAT
>JASJDX010000578.1 GCA_030064975.1 Pleurocapsa sp. MO_192.B19 | reverse complement strand
GGCTGGAGAAGGCAAGGTGAGTATTTGAGGAATTTTAATTGCTAGTGCGATCGCAGTTGCCAGAGAAACTAAAGCAGTTAGCAGTCTAATCCAACCTGATACCCAATAATTGGGATGCCATAACGTCCAAATATCAAAAGCGTGACCAGTACCGCAAAATAGGATAAAGGCTGCAAATAACAAAAATATGCCGTTAAAGGGAATATCCTCTAGCTTACGCAGAATATAGACCAAAATAATCGGAATTGAAAAATAAGAGAGTGCAATTACCCCATCACTAATCAAATGCAAACCAACTAGCCAGGGCTTCCATAGATAGCACATCCCATGAGGCATGAAAGAAGTAATCTCGCCAAAGACGAAATGTGTTGCGATCGCAGCCAACTCGTTCATCAAAACAAAAGACATTAATATCTAGAATATCTATGTATCTTAAACTATCCATTAACACTGATGATTGTTCGCTGCTGACTGCTTACTGATAACTGATAACTGCTTACTGATAACTGCTCAGATATACATCTTAAGGATGATGGAATTAAAAATTAAACATTAGATAGTCTAAAGAGATAGATAATTAGTTTAATTAATAATTTTATTAGCAGACATGAGTAATATTAGCGTCGTTTTAATTGAAGATCACGATTTAAGTCGCATAGGCTTGTGTGCAGCCCTCAAACAGTATCAAGACGTAGAAGTTATTGATAATGCTGCTAATGGAAACAATGGCTTAGAAAAAATAAAAACTCATCAACCAGATGTTGCGTTGGTAGATATTGGTTTACCAGATATTGACGGCATTGAAGTTACTCAAAAACTCAAGCAATATCAAGCAGATAACCCAGACTTTAAGACTAAGATTTTGATGCTGACTATGCACGACAGCGAGGATTCAGTTATGGCTGCATTTGCTGCTGGTGCTGATTCATACAGTCTTAAAGATGTCAGTATGGATAATTTGGTTCAAGCAATACGCAACACCCATGAAGGAAATGCTTGGATCGATCCTGCGATCGCTCGTATTGTGCTTAAACAAGCTCAATCTACCAAAGTTACTTCAACCCCAGTAAGCACATCTTCGCCTCAAGCTTCTGAAGATGGTGATACTCAAGCAATTACAGCGGTGGCAGAAGAATATCAGCAACTAATTGAAACATATCCTCTGACTGATAGAGAATTGGAAGTGTTGGAGTTGATTGTAGCTGGTTGTAGCAATGCAGAGATATCTGAAAAGCTCTATATTACTGTCGGAACAGTTAAAACCCACGTCTGTCATATTCTCAACAAATTATGTGCTGACGATCGCACTCAAGCAGCAGTTAGGGCTTTACGAGCAGGATTGGTTAAGTAATCAGTTACCAATTAAATTATCAGTTGTTAGAGAAATGTAACAGATAAAAAGCTGTTTACTATATTTTAATGGCTGCTCGTCTGGTAAAAGGTTGATTAAAATATTAAAAAATGTTGAAAATATTAGCAATTTTTAGTAACATACCCATAATTAAATTTTTCTAACTTAAGGTCTGCTTTCCTCAGTAGAGCAAAGGATAAGACAATTAACTTAGTTAAGATTTAGAGCCAGTCTTTATAATAAGTGCTTTAATACCACTTTAAGAGTGCTTCTATCTGATGTAACCATCATTTAAAACAAAATGTACTCTACTTTGAAAGATTTTGAGAAGCAGTCTGAAAGTTATAAACCTTTAGTCTTAATTGTCGATAACGATCGCGATAATTTATTGTTTGCTAGCTGCGTAATTGAATCAATGGGAATGAACTATGCAGTTACAGATGATAGCGAAGAATGTCTAGGTTTAGTATACGAACTATTGCCAGACATTATCTTGTTAGATATTGTAATGCCCAAAATGAATGGATTAGAAATTACTCGAATAATTAAACAAGATAGAAAGATTTCTCACATCCCAATTATTGCTGTTACAGGATTAGCTAAAAAGGAAGATAAGAATAAACTGCTCGAAGGAGGGTTTAATGACTATATCTGTCAACCTTATTTGATAGAAGAATTAGAATCTAAAGTCTATAGTTGTCTTAAATATTCTTTGGTTTAAATTCAAAAATCGCGATCGCTCCTGTTATGTCGTTATCAATAGTAGTATCGCTTAAAAAATCTACCACCTTTACATTTAATACCTCTTCAATAATATTTTTAATCTGAGGATGAATTACGCTATCAATTGCTTCTCTAACTTGTTTTGCTAAACAAAAGTGATCGTTATCTTTGAGTAGCTTTTCTGGAGAAGTTATTGTACCTTCCAAGGTGATGACTAAGGTGCGATCGAATAACTTGTAGGAAACATTGTCTAACTGATGCTCCAATTGATATTGATAGACATCTTTAATTTTCTGAGAAAGTAGTGATTCTATTTTTTTGATTCTTATTGCTTTTTTATTCATATCTTATCTGTAGGGGTTTCTCTATAGGAACTACATAATTTACTTGATTATCACTACTGTAGAGACGCTCTGAGAACGTCTCTAATAACTTTTAGCTACCACAAAACAGAACTAGCTTTTAACTTTAGGAATACTTTCTGGATTACGTACTTTTGGGCTGTTACTCAAAACAACAATAATTCCCGTGCGTCCAGTATTTAAAGTAGCATCGCTCAGCATATCGACTACTTTAATCTCCGCGATTTCTTCAATCAATTGTTTTAACTCTGGCTGAATAGCATCGTCCAAATTAGAACGGACTTTTTCAGCCAAATCGTTTTTTCCTTCATCAATTAAAACTTGCTCGGCACTAGTAATTGAATCTTCAATAATTATTGCTAGCTTGGCATCAAAAAATTGGCAAGTTACTTTAGAAGGCTGATGTCCTAAATTACGACGATAAAGTGCTTGAATTTCTTGAGAGAGTTTCCTTTCTAATTGCCCGCGAGTTAATAAATTATCTGTCATTATTATTATTCTCTGAATTTAGACCGTTATTCGTAAGCTGCTTAAATTGCAAGTTAGGAAATAACAGTGTGAATTTAAAGTCTGCTTTTATTTAAACAGCATGAGTAACTTTTTATTTTATTCTTGTCTTAAATTAATTATCTAACTACAAAAAGTTTAACTATTATTTATTGTTAATTGTCACTTTGTAAATCTATCAATAGAATCCAACAATTACTATCTATCGCAAGATATAATCAAATTATTACCTCTGATTTTTGAATTTTAACTTCTGAATCTTAACTATCAACCTTTAACTTATTACTTCATAATCTATCTTCAGACAGAGCGCGTATCTATAGAAAGAAAGATGTGGAAACAATAGCCTACAAGATAAGTTTATAGTAGTTCAGAAATAAAGGAAAACAAATTTATGAATTTTTTATTACAAATTGCCAGTAGCGAACCTCACTTTCCTTATGCAGCAACGGCAGTTTTAGGGTTGGGCTTTATTGCAGCAGTCACTATTGGTTCGATCGCCTGGTACAATTCCAAACGTCCTGCTGGTTGGGAAAACAAAGAGCGTCCTGATATTGTTCCCAATATTGATAAGTAATTCTCACTTTTCAAATTATTAATTATATTCACACTTTGGAGATACAAATCATGGAAAACAAGACACCTAACGATGCCAATTACGATCGCGCAATCACTTCAGCCGAAACAGCAGCCAGAATGGAAAGAGAAGGAGATAACTTTAAGCAACCCGCTAACCCCGGTCAAACAGTAGATCGAGAAGGTTTAGCAAATAATTATGCGATCGAGCCTGAAATGTATTATGAAGAACCAGGCGATCGCCAGGAAATAAAAGAAGCAGAAAAAGAACAACGTGCGAAAGAATTAAAAGATGTAAATACTCCTGGTGGGAAAGGTGTAGGGATTATTTAAAATATGGTTTGGGATTTGCTTGAAGTATGAAATCGCAATCTATCATTTAACTGCAACCTAATTATTTTAGTAAAGGCTCTGATTTTTTCAGGGTCAATTTTTTTGATTCGGGTTAGTTTCAAATACTACTAAAGATAGAAGGCTACCAATATAGTGCGCTGATATATTTAGAATAAGCATTTTGCAATTATTTAGTTTTTATATATTTTCTAAAGATGGTAAAAAGAAGTAAACAAAATATAGAGCAGCATGATGTAGAAAGTTTAGCTAATATTTTAGAAGACTGGCTTGCTTTAATTTGTCAGATGCAGGTTATTCAAGAAAATCTAAGTCATATACCTGAAGAAATAGAAATTTTGAGACAATATTTAAATTATGAATTATCTCAAGCTGAAGTCAACATTAAAATGCAATCTGTGTTGAACAGCTTAGAGGCACAATTACCAAAATTATTAACACTAGAGGAAAAAGTTAATAATTCTATTGCACTAAGAGAAATTATTGAGGCATTACAACAAAAAATAAAAGGCGATCTCGACGACAATTATGAAATAAGTTTCAAGAAGGCGAAAGTCAATCGCAATCGCTTTAGCTCGAGGAACAAGAGTCAAGGTTTTACCGACCAAAAAAGTATTAGCCAAAGAATTACTCAGTTTTGGGATAAAAATTATTTAAAAATAAGTATTGGAGTTGGAATTACTACAGTAGCTGGCTATAGTTTATTTCTTTGTTTTAGCGAGGGACAACTAGCTACAATAAACATCGATCGTACTGAATCTAAAGTGGAGCAATTATATTAAATACTATTGAATAATGCCAGGTTTTAAATTTTAATTAAAATCTTGTTTCGCGCTCACTTCAGAGACTATAATTTCCGAAGTTTTTTTATGAGGCAATCTTATCAAAGATAAACTGTCTAGCTAATGTAGATAATATCTATCTTCCTGTAATTACTGGTTTATCAATATCAGGTCTTTACTTGGCTAGCAGATTAAAAGTTTTTTCCTATTTTAAAAATATTAATGACGAGCGAGGTATTTTATTACCTTCTTTATTGTTTATAGCTTCGCCATTTATATCAGTTTGTATTTTTGCTTTACTAAAAAATGGGGAGCTTTTTGAATTCTTGCGATCGCTTGCACTAGTAGCAACCGTTTTAACTTTTTTCTTGGGTCAAGTTTATGAAAGAAATAGAAAGAATATAGAAAAAGGCGATCGTGAAAAATATATAGCTAAAAGAGCCTTATATTCTTTAAACAAGCTAATATTATTCGGTGTTTTATTATCTAAAACAATAGTTATTAATTATTAATTATTAGAAGAGCAAATACGACGTTATTACTTAATTTATTCCACTCCTATTAAATTATGATGACCAGGAGCATTATAAATATTCCAATTGCGAATTTGACGATTGAGCAAAATAGCTTCTGCTCCGTTTATTTCCGCTTCTGTTCCTTCTACTAAAACGACATAATTACCTTGAGACAAAAGCTCGTCATAATAAATGGCTTCCTCTTCGGGGATGCCCCAGCCAATTAAAGCACCAACTAGACTACCGCCAGCCGCACCAATGCCACTACCCAAAAGAGCGTTACCTAACAGCACCGCAACCTCAGTGGCGATACCAATACCAGGAATTGCTAAAACACTAAGACTACCAATTAAGCCCAGCATCCCTCCTGTAGTTGCTCCCATCACTGCCCCAGTTTCTGCACCGTCTTTAGCTCTTTCGGAACTAGATTTAACTTCCACATCACCGGCTAGTTTTTCATTACCTTCAGCTCGACTCTCTACTTTTTTGTTTAAGCAGCCATTTTCTCTGAATGTATTACATTCCGCATATTGGAAGT
>JASJDX010000577.1 GCA_030064975.1 Pleurocapsa sp. MO_192.B19 | reverse complement strand
CTGATTAAACTGAATCAAATTGGTACACTAACCGAAACACTAGAAACAATTGATTTAGCGACTCGAAGCGGTTATCGCTCCGTAATTAGCCATCGTTCAGGAGAAACTGAAGATACTACTATTGCCGATCTGGCTGTTGCCACTCGTGCAGGACAAATTAAAACTGGCTCTCTCTGTCGTAGTGAGAGGGTAGCCAAATATAATCGCCTATTGAGAATTGAAGAAGAATTAGGCGATCGCGCTGTATATGCAGGCAAAATCGGTTTGGGTCCTAAAAGTTAAACGTTAAACTTAGAATTAAGTTTCTAAACCAAACCTTAAGGCTTGGGTTATTCCAAGCCTGAGATACTAAATCTAGTAGTAACCTATAAACAGTTAGATTAAATCTGGCATGACAAGATATAAGCAGTTTATATGAAATTGAATCTAGACAGGGTTTGCTATCATTACGATTTTTGCTCTTGAATTGCCTGTCTATGTTGTAAGCAATTATCCATTCAAACATCATAATTTTTAAGCAAACATGGAATCAACAACTTCTCAACAGCTTGCTCAAACAGTTACGACTAGTAATGTGACACACAATATTAAGGTAGAAGACGATCGCACAGGAATGAGCGTAGAGACTCTCAAACGAGCCTTCGTCGATAACCTATTTTACGTCCAGGGAAAAGACGAATCTACCGCTACTCTGAACGACTACTATCAAGCATTAGCTTATACAGTACGCGATCGCTTGTTACATCGCTTTATTAAAACTGGACGCACCTACTACGAAGAAAACGTCAAGGTAGTTTCTTATTTCTCCGCCGAATTTTTAATGGGTCGTCATCTGGAAAATAACCTGATTGCCTTGGGGATCTATGAAAAAATGCGTCAGGTAGTCCAGGGATCGGGGTTAGATATTGAAGATCTGATCGAACAAGAACCCGATCCTGGACTGGGTAATGGTGGTTTGGGTAGACTTGCGGCCTGTTTCCTCGATTCCCTAGCTAATTTAGAGATGCCAGCAATTGGTTACGGTATTCGCTATGAATTTGGTATTTTTCACCAGGCATTAAGAGATGGTTGGCAAGCAGAAATTCCCGATAACTGGCTGATGTTCAAAAACCCTTGGGAAATTGCCCGTCCTGAAGATTCCGTAGAAGTTAAGCTGGGAGGACATACCGAAGTCTATCGCGATGAAAAAGGAGACAATCGGGTAAGTTGGATTTGCGATCGCAAGGTCAAAGCTGTTCCTTACGATACGCCAGTAGCAGGATATCGCACCAATACGGTAAACTCCCTACGGTTATGGACAGCTGAGGCTAGTGAACAATTTAACTTCGAGGCATTTAACGCGGGTAATTATGACCGTGCTGTAGCGGAAAAAATGAGTTCGGAAACCATTTCTAAGGTGCTGTATCCCAATGACAACACCCCTCAAGGTAAAGAACTAAGATTAGCACAGCAGTATTTCTTTGTTTCTGCTTCTCTACAAGATCTAATTCGCATTCACCTTCACATTCATCCTAATCTTAGTAACTTCCACGAAAGAGCAGCAATTCAGCTTAACGATACTCATCCCGCAGTAGCAGTAGCGGAGTTAATGCGCCTATTGGTTGATGAACATAGCATGGATTGGGATCAGGCTTGGGATATTACTCAAAAAACTTTGGCATACACCAACCACACTTTGTTACCAGAAGCTTTAGAAAGATGGTCGGTGAGTTTGTTTAGCAGAATGTTACCAAGACATATTGAAATCATTTACGAAATCAATCATCGTTTTCTCGAAGACATCCGCACTTGGTTTCCCGATGATGACGATTTAGCCTCAGAGCTTTCGATTATTGAAGAAGGTGCAGACAAAAAAGTCCGCATGGCAAACTTAGCTTGTGTTGGTAGCCATGCTATCAACGGGGTAGCAGCACTACACACTCAATTGCTGCAAAAATATACTCTTCAAGGCTTTGCTAAACTATGGCCCGAAAAATTCTTCAATAAGACTAACGGTGTTACCCCCCGTCGCTGGATCTTACTCAGTAACCCCCGACTAGCAAAACTGGTTACAGAAAAAACTCAAAGCGATCGCTGGTTAAAAAATCTAGACGAAATGCGGGTATTAGAAAAATTCCTTGATGATCCTGAATTTTGTCAGCAATGGCGGGAAATTAAGCGTCAAAACAAAATTGCTCTAGCAGCACAAATTAAGAAAACCAAAAATATTGAGGTTAACGTTGATTCCATCTTTGATGTTCTAGTCAAACGAATTCATGAATACAAACGCCAGCATTTAATGGTGTTGCACATCATTACACTTTATAACCGCATCAAACAAAACCCCAACATTGATATCCTGCCTCGTACCTTTATCTTTGGCGGAAAGGCTGCACCTGGCTATTTTATGGCCAAGCTAATTATTAAATTTGCTAATTCGGTAGCAGAAGTGGTTAATAAAGATCCTGATGTTAAAGGACGCTTAAAAGTAGTTTTCTTGCCAAACTTTAATGTTTCTCTGGGACAAAAAATTTATCCTGCTGCGGACTTATCAGAACAGGTTTCTACTGCTGGAAAAGAGGCTTCTGGTACTGGTAATATGAAGTTTGCTATGAATGGTGCATTAACCATTGGTACGTTGGACGGAGCCAATATTGAAATCCGCGAAGAAGCTGGACCAGAGAACTTTTTCTTGTTTGGTTTGACAGCCGAAGAGGTATATCAAATGAAAGCCGATGGTTATGACCCCATGTCTTATTACAATAGCAATCAGGAACTAAAAGCGGTGATTGATCGCGTTGCTAAAGGCTACTTTAGTCATGGAGACACCAAGCTCTTTAAGCCAATCGTCGATTCTTTACTTTATGACGACCCCTATATGCTCTTGGCTGATTATCAGGCATATATTGACTGTCAAGATCGAGTGTCCGAAACCTATAAGGACAAAGATAAATGGACTAAAATGTCCATTCTTAATTCCGCACGGATGGGTAAGTTTTCTAGCGATCGCACTATTCAAGAATACTGTAAGCAAATCTGGGATTTAAAACCAGTTGAAATTAATTTGGGAGCCTATAGTCAAGAATAAGGCTTTTTTCACCATAGCTACTCATCATAACTAAATAACTATTAGTTAAGAGGAAGATGTTCTAATGAATTTAATTAGAGCATCTTTTTTTTTCTGATTGTAGACTATAGTTTCGGTACAATTAGAGGTAGGCTAACTGTTACGGTAGTTCCTATATTTAATTCACTAGTTAGATTAATCTGACCATGATGCAAGTCAACACACTTTTTAACTACGACTAATCCTAGTCCAGTACCAGGAATTCGACGGACATTTTGACCACGATGGAAAGGCTCGAATAACTGTTCTAAGTCATTTGGAGGAATGCCGATGCCATTATCTATAATTTGTATTTGAACTCGATCGCCAGTGAAGTCGAGAGAAACCCTAATCTCTGAGCCTTGAGGAGAATATTTAATCGCATTGGATAACAAATTAGCTATGATCGAGCGCATTAATTTTTCATCTAAGGAAGCCCTAACACCCTGTTTAGTGCATTCAAAGATAATTAGATATTCGCTTCCTGCACTAAGTTGCATTTCCTCTACACAATGACGACATAATTTTTCTAGACGCAATGGTTTAGGATTAAATTCCAGCTTTCCTGTCTCGGCTCGGTTGATAGTTAAAATATCATCTAGCAACTGCACCATATTTTTCACAGAATCTTGAATTCGTCGTAAATTTCGCGCTCGCTTCCTCGCATTTTGCCAGACATTAGGAGAATTTTCCATTATCTGTGCTGCTGCCAAGACTGTACTTAAAGGGGTGCGAAATTCATGGGATGCCATTGAAAAAAAACGAGTTTTAATCGCGCTTAATTCTCTCTCCCTTTCTAAAGCAAGACGCATTTCCGATAAACGTTTTCGCTCTGTAATATCTCTGGAATTAATTAGAATTCTGGGTTCAGGAGCATCATCAATGAATTTCTGACTGACTGCTTCTAGAACCCGCCACGAGCCATTATGATGTCGATAAAGAAACTCAATTGGTAACACTGCGGTAGAATTTTGACCAACACTAGTAACTTCCTGAGAAGCTTTGGCTAAATCATCAGGATGAATATAATCAAAAAAGTTTTCACCAATTAATTTTGCTGGGGAGTAGCCAATAACTGTCTCTACTGAAGGACTAGCATAATAAATGTATCCTTCAAGATCAATAATAGTAATAATATCTAAAGCATTTTCTACTACCCGACGAAAACGTTCATCACTTTGCCTTAAAGCTTGTTCAGTGCGTTTACGTTCGGTAATGTCTCTCTGTACCGAAATCCAGTGAGTATATTGACCTTGTTTATTAGCAACAGCAACAATACTAAATTCTACCCAAAACTCAGAACCATCTTTGCGATAATTAATGGTTTCTACTGTAACGGGTTGCCACTTAGATAGAGCATTTCGTACCTTAACTAAGGCTTGACGGTTAGTTCTTGGCCCTTGGAGAATGCGGGGGGTTTTACCTAAAACTTCTAATAAGGTGTAACCCGTAGTACGAGTAAAAGCCTCATTGACATAAATAATTCTGGGTCCTGGTTCATCGATGGGTTCGGCTTCTGTAATCAAAACGGCATCGTTAGTATTGACTACAACTGATTGCAATAAACGTACTTGTTCAGCTTGTTGTTTTTGTTCGCTAATATCAGCTACCACCGCCACGATTCCGCTAACTCGCTCTGCACTGTCTATCAAAGGTGCAGCGGAGAAAACAATATCAATTTCAGAACCATCTTTTTTGGGTCGTCTTACCTCCAAACTAGGAGGGGTAAATCCTTTGAGGATGCTCTGTCTGATGGTGCGGTATTGCTGAACTTCAATTTCGTTGATTACAGGGTTGAGTTGACCAAGTACTTCAGCTTCTGTCCAACCAAATATTCTTTCCGCAGCAGGATTCCAGATTTGAACTTGCTCTTGAAGATTAAGAGTAAAAATGGCACGAGGCGAAGCTGCAATCAGAGACTGTAGAGTATGATTAGTGTGCCGTAGAGCAAGTTCAGTGCGTTGACGTTCAACAATTTCGGCTTTTAGTGCTTGGTTGGTTTGAGCAAGTTCTTGAGTACGACGTTGGACTCTATGTTCTAAATGAGTATTGAGTTGCTGTAGTTGGGTATAAAGTTCTGATTGTTGAATAGCGATCGCAACTTGAGTGGCTAGCTGTTTCATTAATTCCACTTCTAAAGGTTGCCATTTTCTCGTATGACTACACTGATGGGCAATTAAAAGTCCCCAGAGATACGGATTAGCATCTGGTTGTGCTTCAGACTTTGATATATCCCTGACTTCTTGAATAATAGGAACAACTAACTTGGCTTGGACTGCAAATTGTTTAACGAATTCTGATAAGCACTCCTCAACATCATCTTGTTCAATATCGGTAATAGTGCGACTTTTGCCCTGAATATATGCTTGATGATACTCACTGGGAAATACTTCTTCAGGGAATGTTTTTCCTAAAATAGCGGTGTAGGAAGATAATACTGTTTCTGTAATCGCACTACCTGTACCATTTTCCCAAATACGATAAATCAATACGCGATCGCACTCTAGAAAATTTCTGACTTCTGTTACTGTCGTCCTTAATACATCATCTAGATTTAGAGATTTTCGGATTTGCTGAGCAATTTGATGAATTACTCTCTCTCGTTCACTTTGTTTCCAAAGAATAATCTCTGC
>JASJDX010000576.1 GCA_030064975.1 Pleurocapsa sp. MO_192.B19 | reverse complement strand
TTAACCTCAGTTCGGGATAAAGAAATTAAGGAGTAATTGTAGTTTTTAGTTTTCCGTCTTCGATATGTACAATGCGATCGGCAATGTCTAAAATGCGATTGTCGTGAGTAACCAAGAGAATTGTGATTTTCTGTTCTTTGGTTAGTTGTTGCATCAAATTAACGACATCTCGACCAGATTTACTGTCTAAGGCGGCGGTAGGTTCATCAGCTAGGACGATAGCAGGATGGGAGACTAAAGCACGAGCGATCGCGACTCTTTGTTTTTGTCCGCCAGAAAGATTTTCAGGATAGTAATTAAGGCGATCGCCCAAACCAACTTGTTCTAACATGGAAGCAGCGCGATCGCGCATTACTTTGCGAGAAAGATTATTGTGAACTTCTAAACCCATCTGCACATTTTGTAAGGCGGTTAAGCTTCTGTGCAGATTATGAGCTTGAAAAATGTAACCGTTGTTTCGTCTGGCTTGTACTAACTGGTTGGTGGTCGCGCCACAAAGTTCTTGTCCTAGTATTTTCAAACGACCAGATTGGGCAGACCGCAGACCGCTCACTAAAGTCAGTAGAGTAGTTTTGCCAGAACCCGAAGGACCAGTCATAAGTACAATTTCTCCTCGATTAATTTCTAAATTGATATCGAATAATACTTGTTTGCGGAGTTGTCCTTGACCAAAATAGTGGTTGAGATGGCGGATAGAGATAACTGGTTTTTGGTTAGTAGAATTTTGCATATTACTCTCTTTTGTTTAGAAAATATCTGCGGGGTCTGCTAACTGAAGTTTGTGGGTGGCGATCGCTCCTGAAATAGTACACATGATAATGGTTGAAATCAGTACTCCAATGGCTCTAGATACAGGCATGACTATGGGTAAAGCTGTTGCCGTTGCTGTTAAGTGATATAGTCCTGAAGCAACTGCTACACTAGGAATAAATCCGCTCAAAGCTAAGATAATTGCTTCTTCAAAGACCACACCGAGTAAATAAAAGTTTCCGTAGCCCATTGCTTTAAATGTGGCGTATTCTGTCATATGGTCATTGACATCGGTAGAAAGCACTTGGTAAACAATTACCATGCCAACTATAAAACCTACTACAGTCCCCATACCAAAAGTAAAGCCAATCGATGAACGAGTTTGGATATAATTAAGCTCGAAGTCTACATATTCTTGATAAGTAAAAGCACGAATGTCTTCGGGCAGATAGGCGTTTAAATAAGTTCTCGCATCTTCAAGATTGTACCCTTCTTCTAGTTTAATTACTCCTAGACTAACTGCTCCTGCCTGTCTTTGCGGGAACAGTCGCAAGAAATTTTGCTCGCTGGTAATTAGTGCGCCATCATCTCGGAAAGAAGCACCTACTTGAAATAAACCACCAATAGTAACTGTGGTTCTCTCAATTTCTGTGGTTAAAGTTTTACCCTGTTCGATTTGGGAAATAACTTCTTGATATTCTCCCCTGGATGCTCTATCAAATAAAACCGTATGAGGTATCTTGACTCGATCTAGTTGACTGTTAACTTCTGGTAGAGTGAAAACGGGTCGCTCGGGATCGAATCCAATTACCATCATCGAAGCCTTCTCTCTAGTTTGAGGATTGCGCCAATCTAAAGAACCAACATAAACAGCTTCTGCAGATTTCACTCCAGGTATATCTCTCGCCTGATAAAGTCGTCGTCGCGGAAAAGTATATAGTTTATTAAAATTAGTTGCTCGATTACTGACTAAAACAATATCTCCCTGAATTTGTCGAGGATACTGAGTATTAGTGGTGTAGAGAGCATCTTTAAATCCTAACTGCATAAAGATGAGAAGATCTGCAAAAGCAATTCCTGATATCGCAGTTAGCAGACGCATTTTATCGTGCTTGAGTTGTAACCAACCCAGAGGAGTTCTATTTTTTAGGAATTTGAAGATCATTGTTGTTTTACTAACCTAAAGGGTAATTTCGACATTGACTAAGAGATTAGTTAACCCCGATACTTTCTGACTCGACTCTTCATCCAGCCTGACTCTCACCTCTACCACTTTGGCATCGATGTTAGCTGCGGGGTCTGTATTGATTACTTCTTGTCGCTGTATTTCTAAGCCAATGCGTTCTACCGTGCCGTGTAATTCTTCTGAGAGTGCATTGCTGGTAACAGTGACTTGCTGTCCTACCTTAACTTTGCCGATATCGCTTTCATAAATTTCCGCAACTGCATACATTTGACTGGTTTGCCCAATCCTGGCAATGCCATCGCTAGATACTACTTCCCCAGGACGAGTTAAAATGTCCAAAATCTGACCAGCTTGGGGTGCTTTAATATAGGCAAGGTCTAGTTCGGCTTGTGCTGTTTCTACTGCTGCTTCTGCTTCTCTAACTTCTGCTGCTGCTATATCTACATCCACTGGACGGACTTCGGCAATGCGAGCTAAAGTGGCTTTGGCTTCTTGAATTTGCTCTTTTGTCGCCGTAGAAATTCTGGTTAAATTAGCTTTTGCTTCTTCTAGTTGCCGTTGGGCAGTTTCCCAAGTAAGTTGCTTGGTATCTCTTTGGGAAGTTGAACTTGCTCCCTCTGCATACAGCTTTTGATAGCGTTGATACTCTACTTGAGCATTTTTGAGTTCAGCTTCTAATCTAGCTACTGTCGCCTCTTGCGCTGCTATGTCGTTGCTGCGTTCGGCTTCGATGCGAGCGAGCGCTGCTTTCTGGGCTTCAATTTCCCCTGTTTTTGCTCCTGCTTTCACTTGAGCTAGATTAGCCTGGGCTACTCTGACTCTCTCTTCGGCTTGTTTGAGGTCAGCAGCAGCGCGCTTACGACTATCTAAAATAGCTATAATTTTACCTTTGACTAGATCATCTCCTTCTTTTACTAACAATTCCTCCACTCGCTCAGTGGAAGAGGGGGCAGAAATTTGTATGACCTCGCCACTAGGTTCTAACCTTCCTAAAGCCGTTACCGTCTTTATTTCTGGTACGTTTGGAACTGGATTTGATTCCACTCCAGCTTGAGAGAATTGCCGAAGACTGTAAGCAGTAATTCCCCCCATTGCAAGTATTACGGTAATAAAGATCCCACCTAAAGGACGGACAAAGGGCTTGGAAGATTTAGCGGGTGTTTGCATCAGTAGATCCCTCTTTGTTTAATTTGAAAATAACCAGTGTGAATTCGTTCGAGCAAGAAAAGCCCAGTGTGTCAGCTTCGCTCGCTCTCCCTCAAAAACCGAAAAGAAAGTCGAGTAGGAAAAAGTAATCTGTGGGAAAATACTCACGCTTATTTATTGAGTCAATTCGAGCCACTGTTTGATTTCTGCTTCAGAAGCGAGAACTTTTGATATGCCAGAGAGAGGATAATAAGCGTACCAGTAGATGTTGTTATCGCGATCGCAACCTTGGCGAATTTTGGGTTGATATCCATTCAGCACTATCCGAATTATGAGTCGGCCGAAGGCGAGCACGCGAGCTAGGGTGCGCTCAAAGAAAGTTGATAATTCCCAAGAGCGATCGCTCTTTGATTGGGGTTGATATGGTACATCACGATAAGTTAGCTTCATGATATTTCTCCTTGAGATGTCGATTTCTTTGATTATTAGTATGAGTAAAATCTTGAGTCGGAAAAATCCCCTAAAGTTCAGAAAAGTTCAGGATTAGAATTTAAAAAAATTCAGTACTCACGGTTCGCTTAATTTAAAAATGATCGAGAAAATAAAGACTACCGAATCAAGTAACAGAGTCAGAGCGATCGGGAGTAATATGAAATCCAAAAAAGAATGCAACAGATATTTTGTATCCGCGTATGGCATACGCCCTCATACAATTTCATATGTAGCAAACATTTAAGTATTTCATATAAGAACATCAGTCCTCGAATACCTTCTTCATCTTGGAAATGGGTGCGCTCAAAATTAGTTGGTGATGTTATCGGCGATCGCTCTTAAACGAGATTTACTGTTAATTAAAGCGCGGAAAATACGATAGCTTTAAAAAGAAGAAAACTGATTTGTTCCTATTTATGATGTTCAAAAATATTATCCGAAATAATCTGTGTATTGAAGTTAGGAAAATCCCTTACCGAGGCATGCTTATTTGGATCTCCAGTAACCATACGTATTAAATGATTTGTGCCTTGCTTAAAATAATAGGTTGATGGGCCTTTTCCCAGTCGGGTAAATGTCCAGGCATCTGTTTTCAGTCCCAATATTGTATAGCTGCCTGCATAAGTAGCATTATTCTGAATCAATATATCTTGTGTTATCAGCAAGTTGTAACATGGATCCACATCATCCTTTAAAGGAATTCCTTGGTAAGTGCTTTGTTCGTTTATTTCTTCTCTAGTGTAAGCGATTTTAGCCTTACGTGTTTGCCCCTTACCTGGAGTAAATATCTCAGACATCCAGAGTCTGTGTCCAGTTTCTTTTTCAGACCAGGGATTAAATAAACCATCTATGCGGCAAACATTGCGACTATAGTCAAACCAACAATATCCCGAGGTAATCTGGTCTTCCTCCAGCATGGGTTGCCAATATGAAATATAGCTAGTACTCCATTGTTCTGGGAGCATGGGTGGTGTTTCGGGTGTTTTTTTAATTTCCATTGTGCCTCCTTAACGTTTAAGTGCTTTAAACTACTGTTTTAGCTGGTTCGCGTTGAAGTGCTTCACTCAGATTCTGAGCTAAGGCTGCAGGCAAAGGGGGTAAGGGTCTGCGACGTGCATCAAAACTTTCGGTGAGTTGCGTTATGTTAAGGTCTATATAGTCATCGACACTTTCAAACCATAAACGACTTACATTAGCATGGTCCCGGAATAAATGCATGAGGGGCATGACTTTCGCATTAAATGATTCTAGAGCAGATGGGACATCAGTATGGTCATTCAAGGCTTTGACTAGCATCTGTGCACCTACGACGGCCATCGTTGTTCCCTGCCCAATAGAAAAATGCCCCGATTGAAGTGCATCTCCTAATAATACAAAGTTTTGGTCATAGGATTTTTGATGACTCAGAGTCATAAAATTTCGCCACTTTAACCCATTTTGTCCCTGCAAAGTGTGACCTTCTAATTCATCTTTAAACACCTGGGCGATAAAAGTTGCAGCGTCTTCATCTGAAAGTTTATCAAGTCCAGCATTTAGATAGGTTTCTTCACTGCACTCAACCACAAAGGTACTCATATCGTTTGAAAATTTATATGCATGTGCAATGAAAACACCTTTAGGGTCTACTTTGAAGATAAGATGTAAATAATCAAAGGTTTTACTGGTGCCGTACCAAATATATTTATTTTTGCCGTATTGTATTTCCGGTTTGAGTGCTTCCCTAAAATAAGTAGACTTATGGTTAATCCCGTTTGATAACACGACCAAATCATAATTATCTTTATTAAGTTCAGACTCAGACATCGCAGGAGATGAATACTCAATAGGAATACCAAGCTCCTTACAGTGTTTTTGTAAAGAACCCATCAGAGCGTGTCTTTCTACAGCACACAGTGTTATACCTGTGCTCATTAAATTACTCTCGCTACCATGAATCAGCTTAAATTCTTCTAAATACTGGGCACAGAGTCGATCGAAATCATTTAAATATGACAATGGGTTAGCTGGGTGATGTGGCGCGCGACCAGGCAATACCACCCCCCATCCTACAACTTCCTGGGGTTTGTTTTTTTCAATTATTTTTATATCCCAGTCTGGTTTAAGTTTCTTCATCTGATGAGAAAACATTAATCCTGCTGGACCAGCT